>CAMCBE010000145.1 GCA_945872805.1 Chitinophaga pinensis
CCTTAACAGAGAAGGCCACAAAATTATCTCAGGTAGCTTATTTTGAATACAATGCCGTAACACAAATAGAAAAAGAACAATCTGGTATATTTTATTTGATGCTTCAGCATATAGAAAATCAATCACTTCGAACTATTTCAGCAGATACAGTAGTGCTGGCTGGAGGTGGGATTGGAGCGCTTTATGCCAAGACGACCAATCAGCCTATTTGTACGGGGGATGCTATATTCTTTGCAAAAGAACTTGGCGCTTCACTAAAAGAATTATGCTATGTTCAGTTTCACCCCACCGGATTATACAGTGATAAGCAGACAACCTATTTAATTACAGAAGCGATTAGAGGAGCCGGTGCCATTTTGCGAAATGAAAAGGGTGAGCCCTTTATGAAGTTATATGATGAAAGAGCTGATTTAGCTCCTAGGGATATTGTTTCCCGAGCTATTTTTTCCGAGATGAAAAAGACTGGAGCTAAACATGTTTATCTTGATGCTACAGAATTGGGAGAGGAGAAAATAAAGACTCACTTCCCAACGATATACTCGTATTGTATAGATAATATGGGGTTGGATATTTCGAAAAAATCGATACCTGTTGTGCCAACACAACATTACCTATGCGGTGGTATAGAAGTAAGTGATTCGGGTAAGACCTCCATTGAAGGGTTATATGCAATTGGCGAATGTGCTAATACAGGTTTACATGGGGCAAATCGACTTGCATCAAATTCATTGTTGGAAGCCGTTTATTTTGCTAAACAAGCGGCAAGTGAAATATTCAACAGTAAATCAATTAAAAGAGATTCAATTGAAGTGGACCATGAATTCAATGATCTGCCGATAAAGAAATTATCAAGGGAAGCATTACAACAAAAGATGTCAGAAAATGCTGCCATTATAAAGCGGACAGAGAACATGGATGACATGGCTGATTGGATCGTTACTGAATTGTCTAGCAGTCCAATTTTAGTTCAATACACCCTAGCTGACATAGAAACCAATCACATGTATTATATAGCATTGTGGTTACTTCAAGATGCCTTAGATCAAAAACAGAATATCGGTGTTCATTTTAATGAAAACCTTTAATTAATTTCAGTTCTTAGTTTAGCATCTTAGAAGAAAAAAGTGCTAATCCAATAAACCAAGGCGGCAAGTATTGCACTTACAGGTATAGTAAGTATCCAGGCTACCATAAGCGATGTGGTTACACCCCATCGTACAGCACTTAATCTTTTTGTAGCGCCTACTCCTATAATTGACCCGGTAATGGTATGTGTTGTAGAAACGGGTATACCCATTTGTCCGGTAAAAAATAATGTAAATGCCCCAGCTGTTTCGGCCGATACACCTTCAAGTGGTGTAACTTTTGTTATTTTAGTGCCCATTGTTTTTACAATTCTCCATCCACCACTCAGCGTTCCTAATGCAATTGAGGTATAACAGGCAATCGGCACCCAACTTGGAAGCTGGCTGAATTCTTGAATTTGTCCTCCAGCTATTAATGCAGCTCCAATGATCCCCATCACTTTTTGAGCATCATTTCCACCATGTCCGATACTGAATAGTGCGGAACTTAAAAGTTGAAGTTTTTTGAACATGTTTGAAACTGATGATGCAGTGGGGGACTTTATTTTTTCAACATATATATATATTAGAATAAACAGTAATGAAACAAGTACGATACCCCACACGATATATTTATTATCAGATTTTTCAACGTCTTTTTTAAAATTACTTTCAATGTTGAATTTCGAAAGTTTAGATTTTATTTTTTCAATATTGGATTCCTTTATCGTATATATTGTATTTAATGCAATTATTGTACTGTCTAACGAAATCTCTTTCTGAAGATATTTCTTAATTGGCTCTTTGTATTTTTCAGTTTCTGTTTTTGCAAGGATATATTTTTTCTCAAACTTTTTGTTGTTTGCTGCATCAGATTCTAGAATTAAAAAATCGTTTACATTTCTAACTTCATCTTTTAGTTTACTGATTTCAATCTCTTTTAAATAACCATGTTGATATGCAAATCGTGCTATAGAATCAGCGCCTAATTTATCATAATTGTTTACTACAGGAGAAAGTGAGGTGTAAATTTCTTTGGTAGAGTTGAGCTTTTTTTCAACTTTATTAAATTCAAGCAGTAACGTTGTGTCGTTGGGATTTTGCTTCAAAGATTCTTTGGCTTTGACGTAATCTGTTTTATATTTATCTAGTTTGATATATTTTTGAAGATTTTCATCCATCTTATTTTCTTCGAACCTATCAAAAATCACTACGGTAACTGCAGTTGAAATAAGTATGATAAGTATTCTAATCCATAGATTTCTGTGCATGGTTACAATAGAAAGAAATATCGAAATTGCCATTCCCATTAATGGAGCAAAGAATATAAATAGTATAGACTTAACGATTGTATCTGAGTCGATGATCTTATTCCAAGGAATGTTGAAGCCATTGACAAAAACAGCATGCGTTAAGGCCGCTCCTGCAAATCCTCCAATTAAGGTGTGAGATGAAGACGTAGGAATTCCATACCACCAAGTCAATAGATTCCAGAGAATTGCTGCTATAACACCTGAAAAAATGACCTGCAGGGTTATAAAATCTTTTATTACAGTTTTACTAATTGTATTTGCTACTGCATGATCCTTGAAAATCCAAAATGCCACAAAATTAAATACTGCAGCCCAAACCACTGCTTGAAATGGAGTTAAAACTTTGGTTGAAACGATTGTTGCAATCGAATTAGCGGCATCATGAAATCCATTAATATAATCAAATATTAAGGCTAGTACGATAGTAATTAATAAAATATACATTAGAATAAATTAGTTTGAACTAGCTAAGCATTTCTTATTAAGAATATTTAATGATAATTGATTCAATTACATTTGCTGCGTCCTCACATTTGTCTGTGGCGATTTCTAATACTTGATAAATCTCTCTTTTCTTGATTACTTCTTTGAAATCGTTTTCATTCTGGAAGAGCTTTTCGATGCTCATGTCAAATACATCATCAGCTTGGTTCTCAATGCTGTTTATTTTTATTATGGCATTTGTCATTTCACGAAGATTTTTCATATCCCTCAATCCGTAAACAGCTTTTTTTATTTCAACGCTTCCCTGCAATACTAAATCTGCGAGCTTATGTATTCCAGTATCATTTGGATTTATATGATAGAAGCTTATTTTTTTTGATGACGCATAAATATAGTCTGCGATATCATCTAATGAACTAGCCAATGCATGAATATCTTCCCTATCAAATGGAGTGATGAAATTTATTCCCAATTGCGTGAAAATAGTATGTGTAGTATCATCATTTTTGTGCTCCATGTTTTCTATATGAGCTTGAATACTTGCTCTTTTATCAACATCTGGTTCATTAACCATTTCTTCTAAACTGATTGCCATTTTATGCACAGTTTCTGCAACTGTTTCGAATAACGTATAGAAAATTCTATCTTTTGGAAGAAATATTTTAAAAAATGTATTTGTTGCCATAAAAATTTTATTTTTTTGTTAACTGTTGATTCTTTTCGTTTTATTTTATTTGACCTTAAAATTTCTAGATTTGTGTTTAACTTGATAAACTCGACAAATGTCATGATATCGAAGCGTCTTTTTAAAGAAGGCATATTACGAAATTGTTAAAAAATCCTTTTTCTGATTGGGATTGCCAAATATGCCCAGTTAAGGCATAATTTTCGTGGAATTTACTCTTTTCTGTATTATTTAATCAATATAAATCGGCTAATGTCCTGTTTGCCGGAATTACTGATTTTTAGAAGTAGCATGCCATTATACCTGTTGATTTGTTTTAGTACCTCTTCGTTGAGTAATAACGTATGGTTTCCTGCGGTTTGGACTGAATTGAGTATTGTGCTGATGGTTATACCATTTAGGTCTATGATATCAATTTGTGTTTTTCCTGCATTAGCTAACCTGTAGTTTATTCTCGCAGTAGTTCTTACAGGATTAGGGTAAATTTTAATTCCTGAATTGAGTGGTTGAATGGTGGGAGATATAATTGCTGTTACGAGATTAGCACTTAAGTCTTTGTTCAAATAGACATGATATTCTCCAGGCTTTAAATTAATGGTTGATGTTCCGCCTGAAACATTCAGACTAGTTCCCGTTAGGTAGCTGTACCACACACCATCCGATGGAAAAGGAATTGACTGAGTAACATCCGTTAGGTCAAAATTTCCGACTACAACTACTTTTAGGGAATCATCGTTAATTGAGAGTGTCTTTACTCTTGTGGTGAAATTGTAGGTATAATTCGTTGTGGTGAATGTTGAAAAGTAGTTTTTTTTCATTCTAAGCCTGATCAAGTTTGAAAAGACATCAAATAATCCTCTTTTGAATGGGTCTTGATAGAAATTCCAAACGGGGGTTTTATTATCTAGCCTACAATTATTATTTACAGAGCCGTCTGTACAGGTGTTGATGGAATACGGAAATCCTAATTCTTCGAATTGCCACATCATTTTAGGTCCAGGTAGCATTGACCAGAATGCGGCGGCCATTGCATTGCGTTTTAGTGCTGTAACTGGATCTTTAGTGGTATAGGTTCCTATTGAATTTCCTGACGTTATGTTTTTGTACATGATTCTTTCTTCATCATGACTTTCCATGTATCCAATTAGGTGATTATTAGTCCAACCTCTTTTTGCAGCACTTATGCCACTAAAGTCATCATCTGTATAACCCATAGTTGCTTGAGCGAAATTATAGTTTCCATTGCCCCATAGGAGCATTCCATAATCTGAGAGTTCACGTTCTTCGTTATTATCGGCAAAATGTTCTAAGATGCAATAACTATTTGGGGATATAGATTGTAGGGTATCATATATTTTTTTCCAAATGGCGATTCGACTTGCGTCATAATTACCCCATACTCCTATATCAGTTGGATTATTTGTTTGTGTAAATCCCTTTGATAGGTCCCATCTAAATCCATCGATTCTGTAATTAGTCATCCAATGTTTCATAACCCTATTGGTTAACTGTTTTGTTCCAAAAGCCTCATGGTTAAAGTCGTTACCTACGCTGAATGGGTGTGTAGCGATGGTGTTAAGCCAGGGATTGTTTGCTGCAGGGCGATTATTTGTTCCATCCCAATACATTTGTGCAAAAGGGGATGAATTGAAGCAATGATTTAATACCATGTCCATGATGACTGCGATGCCCTCACGATGACATGCATCTATAAAATCTTTTATGGCATTTTCTGTTCCGTAAAATTTATCTGGTGCAAAGAAATAATTTGGGTTATATCCCCAGCTGAGATTGCCTTCAAATTCTGAAAAGGGCATAATCTCTATTGCGTTTACACCAAGTCTTTTTAGATAGGATATGGTATCCTTGAGTGCGGTAAAATTTCTAGCCGCTAAAAAATCCCGAATGAGTAATTCATAAATCACTAGATTTTTTTTATCAGGTCTGGTGAAGTTAGTTGTGGTCCATGCATAATTTGCTTTTCCAGTTTCTATAATACTAACTATTCCTGTTGTTTTTCCAGTGGGGTATGCTTTTAAATTTGGATAGGTATTGGTTGGAATAAATTTATCATTATCGGGATCAAGTATTTTTTCGGTATTGTAGTCTGCTACTTTAATGGTTCCATCAATGATAAATTGATATGCATATTCGGTCTTTTCTGTTAGTCCAGTAATTCTTGTCCAAAACCAGTTTCCATCTGGCGTTTTATTCATTTGTCCTTGATCTGTCTCTGTCCAATTGTTAAAGTCACCGATCACGGATATGCTTGATTTACCTGGA
>CAMCBE010000146.1 GCA_945872805.1 Chitinophaga pinensis
CACCTTACAAGATGGCTGGGACCTAATGCATAATTCAGTGGCAATTGTGAATGGAAGTAACCCTCATCCAGATAGCATTCAATTTTACTATAGAAAAGATAGCGCGGGGCACTCTGTATCCATGTTTGAACCCCATTCACCAAAATCAGCTCCAGGCAATTACTATTGGCTTGGCGATGGACTTTTCAATCATGCCTTGGACAGTACAATCTATATTTTTTCATATTTAGTGAAGACGGTTCCTGGTGGAATTTATCCTTTTGATGACGTCGGACTATCGCTGATTGCTATTCCGAAAGGAAGTAAGCCACCTTATGCAGATCAACGGCAATATGACACTCCCTTTTTCTTGAAAGACAGTCAGGGTAGAGGCAAGGTTGTCTTTGGTATTGCTGTTCTTTCTAATACAATTGGAGCTGGCGCGCCAAAACCGGATGGCTACATCTATGTGTATGGGGTTCGGGGTAGTAAGAAGGAATTACTCCTTTCGCGCGTGAAGGATGTTGATTTCGAAAAATTTAGTGAATGGCGATTTTGGGATGGGGTAGGTTGGAACGAAAGTATTCATGCCGCCGCTGCCTTAACTGATCGTATTTCGAATGAAATGAGCGTGAGTTTTATGGAAGATGGACGTGTGTTGGCCGTTTATCAACTGGATACCAATTCTCCAAATGTGATGGTTCAAGCTGCTGAAACGCCATACGGTCCATTTCAGCCTGCAAAGAAGATTTGGGAGACGCCTGAGATCTTTGATTCTATTGACTTTTACACCTATAACGCCAAAGCACATCCTCATCTTTCTAAGCCAGGAGAGTTACTCATAAGCTACAATGTAAATTCATTTAACTTTCTAGATCAAATTGTTAAACACCCTTTTCATTTAAGGCCTAGGTTCATCAGGCTAAAATACTGAGGCATTTAAAAAATAGGTATGGTTTATGCTGAATCGTTTTCGTAAAAAAGTTTATATTTAGGTAGCGTACTGTTAACAATATTCAGTTAATTGTATCATATTAAATTTCAGCGTATTGAGCGCTTGGTTTAATTCTATATAAAGAGTTTGATAATCTATGATTTTTTGATTTTAATTAACCAACATGACACTTTTTAAAGGACGAATAATTTCTCGAAAATTCCTATTGATTTCATTCATACTTGTTGTGGTAATTGCTATTACGTTCATAGCAATGCCTTCATCCCATGTTGATTTTAATACAGAGGTTAAGCCCATTTTCAATAAAAAATGCATTACCTGTCATGGTGGTGTAAAGCAAAAAGCTGGATTTAGCTTGTTGTTTCGTGAAGAGGCCCTAGGTAAAACTGAATCTGGTAAACCTGCCATCATCCCTGGTCATCCGGAGCTAAGTGAATTTATTAAACGAATCAATGCTAAGGATCCCGAAGAGAGGATGCCTTATAAACATCCTGCTCTTTCCTCCGAGGAGATTTCAATTTTGACTAAATGGGTAAAACAAGGAGCACAGTGGGGAGAACATTGGGCTTATGTTCCTGTTACAGAACCTGATGTGCCTAGTATTTCTAATTCATGGATCAAGAATAATATTGATCAATATATTTTCGCGAGGTTAAAAGAAGAAAAAATTGATCCTTCTGCGGAAGCTGAAAAACCTGTTCTACTAAGGCGAGTAAGTATTGATTTAACTGGAATGCCTGCCTCCGAAAAAGTAGCTACGCGTTATTTAAATGATCATTCAGATAAAGCCTATGAAAATTTAGTGGATGATTTATTATCGTCATCGGCGTATGGTGAGCGGTGGACTTCCATGTGGCTAGATTTGGCTCGTTATGCAGATACAAAGGGCTATGAAAAAGATATGGGTAGAACCATTTGGGAATACCGCGATTGGTTGATAAAATCTTTTAATAAGGATAAGCCATATGATGAATTCTTAACGGAACAACTTGCGGGGGACTTGCTACCCAATCCTGATGATACTAAATATATCGCAACGGCCTTTCATAGAAATACGATGACTAATGATGAAGGCGGAACTGATAATGAGGAATTTAGAACATCGGCAGTAATTGATCGAGTTAGCACAACATGGAGCGCGTTGATGGGCACAACGTTCAATTGTGTTCAATGCCATAGTCATCCCTATGACCCGTTTAAGCATGAAGAGTATTACAAATTCATGGCTTTCTTTAACAATAGCAGGGATGAAGATACAGAGTCTGATTACCCTTTGTTGCGACAATTCAACTCATCGGATAGTGCAAAGTTTGTTCAACTGATACATTGGTTGAATGATAATGCATCTAAAGAAAAAGCTAAGGAATATTATTTGTTTTTAAAGACGTGGCAGCCTACCATCAATGCATTAAAATGCGATAGTGTGAATAATTATGGCTTCATAGCTGCACTAACTCATTTGAGACATAATGGGACGTGTAGATTAAAGGATGTTCCATTAAATAATCACACGCAATTTTCATTTCGTTATTATTCGGATTATACCATAAAGCTATCTGTATATCTTGATAGTGCGAATGGTCAACAATTAGTTTCTTATTCATCCGCAAAAGAATCGAAAGGATGGAAAATAGTTACAGTAGATATAAATCCAATTGCGGGACGACATAATTTATTTTTTAAATTAAGTAGTCCACAATCAGAGGATGATGTAACAGCACTAACATTCGATTGGTTTAGGTTAGCAGATCCTTTCCCAGGAGTTGATAAACTTGGGTATGCTTTAGCCAAGAAACAATATGAAGAGCTGTTAAATGCAAAAGTTGAGACTACTCCAGTGATGGTTGAAAATAATAATGACCTGTTTAGAACATCCAACGTATTTATAAGAGGTAATCGATTGTCCAAAGGAAAAGAAGTTACACCAGACGTTCCTCACATTATGAATCCTATGCCTGCTAACGCACCAAAGAATAGACTTGGTTTAGCCATGTGGTTAACCGATAAAAAGAATCCACTGGTTGCTCGAACCATGGTTAATCGATTATGGGAACAATTGTTTGGGTATGGTATTGCTGAAACATTAGAAGATTTGGGTACACAAGGAATAACCCCTACACATAAAGACTTGCTTGATTACCTGGCATTTCAATTTGCGAATGACTATAATTGGAGCATAAAAAAAGTACTCAAGGAAATGGTTCTTTCTTCAACATATCGTCAAGATTCTAAGTTCACAAAAGAGTTGATTGAAAAGGATCCCAATAATAAGTTATATGCTCGAGGCCCTCGTGTCAGATTGAGTGGTGAACAAATCAGAGATCAGGCTTTAAGTGTGAGTAATGTATTGAGCCATAAAATGTATGGCAAAAGTGTAATGCCTTTTCAACCTGATGGAGTATGGAAATCACCTTACGCTTCTGAATTTTGGATTCAAAGTCAAGGTGAAGATTTATTTAGGCGTGCAGTCTATACCTATTGGAAACGATCTGCTCCTTACCCATCGATGCTAATGTTTGATGGCGGCACAAGGGATTTATGTGTTACACGAAGGATTCGAACCAATACACCACTTCAAGCGTTGACGATCTTGAATGATTCAAGCTTTTTAGTCATGGCACGATTCTTCGCGAATAGAATGAATGAAATAGGAGGGAAGGATATAAACAGCAAAATTGGTAAGGGCTATGAAGCCATGATGTATAAGTCCATTTCAGCAGGAAGACTAAACGCATTCGTGCAGTTATATAATAACTCATTGGAGAAGTATCAAAAAAATGCAATGGCACGTGATGAAATAGCAGGAGACTTAGCTAAAAATAATCCATCTGATGCAGCAATGGTTATTGTAGCCAGCGCAATGCTAAATATGGATGAGTGGTTGAATAAAAATTGATTTATTGAATTTGAATGTTTTGTTATGAAAAGAGATATACATAATCAAAAGTTAGTAAAGGAAGCAAATAAGACAATGCTTCAGCAATCAACCCGACGTCATTTTCTTAAGGAAGGGGCCATGGGATTTGGTGCGCTTGCATTGGGTTCGATGCTTGGTGGTTGTTTTGGCAATTCATCATCGGCTAGCGCAAATCTATTTGATGCTACCAATCCTTTAGCGCCTAGGCCTCCCATGTTTCCAGGTAAAGCTAAATCTGTTATTTATCTGCATATGGCAGGTGCGCCATCGCAGCTTGAAATATTCAGCTATAAACCTGAATTATCAAAGTTAGATGGACAAGATTGTCCTCCTTCATTGCTTGCTGGTAAAAAATTTGCTTTCATTCAAGGAGTTCCAAAGATGTTGGGACCTCAAGCAAATTTTAGACGTCATGGTCAGAGTGGAATATGGTTATCTGATAACTTACCCCATTTATCGACTGTTATTGATGATATAGCAATGTTGAATGCAGTAACTACAGATCAGTTCAATCATGCACCAGGCCAATTGTTAATGCATACTGGTTCTGCACGATTAGGCAGACCAAGTATCGGAAGTTGGGTTACCTATGGTATGGGTTCTGAAAATAAAAACTTACCTGGCTTTGTTGTACTAACATCTGGAGGAAATGATCCAGATGCAGGAAAGAGTGCTTGGGGTAGCGGATTTTTGCCTAGTGTATACCAAGGTGTTCAGTGTAGGAGTGAAGGTGATCCAGTATTATTTATTAATGATCCCAAAGGAATGGATCGTGACATACGAAAGGCTTCTATTGATGCAATCAATAAAGTAAATCAAGAACAATATCAGGAATACAATGACCCTGAAATACTTTCCCGCATTTCACAATATGAAATGGCCTATAAGATGCAAATTTCAGTTCCTGGTGTGATGGATATCAACGATGAGCCTGCACACATACATGAAATGTATGGCACTAAACCCGGTGAGACCTGTTTTGCCAATAACGTTTTACTTGCACGCAAGCTTGTTGAAAAGGGTGTGCGCTATGTTCAACTGTTTGATTGGGGATGGGATAATCATGGAGATTCAGCATTCAATGCAGTAGATATTGGATTGGTAAATAAATGCCGCAAAGTGGATAAACCAATCACGGCCTTAATACTTGATTTGAAACAAAGAGGTTTGCTTGATGAAACGCTAATTGTCTGGGGATCTGAGTTTGGCAGAACGCCAATGCAAGAAAATCGGGAAGGTAGAAAGATGGACTTCAAAGGAAGAGATCATCATGCTAGTGCATTCAGTATGTGGATGGCAGGAGGTGGTATTAAAGGGGGTACATCGTATGGAGAGTCTGATGAAATTGGCTATAATATAGTAAGTGGAAAAACAGAAGCATTTGATATACAAGCTACGATTCTAAATCAATTAGGCTTTGACCATGAAAAATTCACGTATGAATCTCAAGGCCGTCCATTTAGGCTGACAGACGTAGCTGGTAGAGTACTTTCAGATATCATCGCTTAGTAAGGCTAACATCAAAAATAAGATGAATCAAAATCGAAGAAAATTTATTACAAATACAGCAGCAGGATCTGCTGCATTGCTTATGTCTTCACTTGATTCGTTTTCACTTCAAACACAACCAAACATGGACAGAAATAAAAATTATGAACTTCAAATCATGGCTACTGATTGGGGCTTTGATGGAACGTTTGATGCCTTTTGTGCAAAGGCAAAAAATGCTGGCTATGACGGTGTTGAAGCATGGTGGCCTACTGACAATAAAGCCAAGCAAGATGAATTGTTTAGTACATTAAAGAAATACAACCTCTCCCTTGGAATACTCTGCGGAGGTTCTCAGGAAGATCCAGAAGCTCATTTGGAGTATTATAAAAAAATGATTGATGCTGCAGCACGACAAAC
>CAMCBE010000147.1 GCA_945872805.1 Chitinophaga pinensis
TTATTTCTTTTGGGGCTAAATATAAATTTGCAGGAAATATGGCTGCATTATCTACTGCTCCAATTCTTTTTCCTGTTAGTATTTCAAGGGTATCAATAGATTCTATTTCATCACCAAAAAAGGTAATTCTATAGCCAAAATCCATATAAGGTAGATTAATGTCAATAGTATCTCCTTTTACTCGAAATGAACCGCGCTTAAAATCTATTTGTGTTCTATTGTATTGAGAATTTACTAAGGCGTGTAAGAATCCTTGTCTACTTATTATTTGCCCTTTGTGAATTCTAACAATGCCGTTTTCAAATTCAGTTGGGTTTCCCATTCCATAGATACAACTTACTGAAGCAACCACGATGATGTCTCTTCTACCACTTAATAATTCAGAGGTAGCATGAAGCCTCAGTTTATCAAGTTCCTCATTGACTGCTAGGTCTTTTTCAATGTAGGTATTACTTACTGGCATGTAGGCTTCAGGCTGATAGTAATCATAATATGATACAAAATAGCCTACTGCATTTTCAGGAAAGAATTGTTTAAACTCGCCATATAATTGAGCAACTAATGTTTTGTTGTGTGTTATAACCAAGGTTGGTTTTTGCACCTGCTGAATCAGGTTTGCTATGGTAAACGTTTTTCCTGATCCAGTAACTCCTAATAAAGTTTGGTATTGTTCACCATCCTGTATGCCCTCAACCAACTGTTTTATGGCATTCGGTTGATCACCTGAAGGCAAATAAGGGGAATGTAACGTAAAGGACATGATATCAAATTTTCCGCTTCACGTAGTCTGAATAATCTGGGATGATACAGGTATATTCTTCATGCATTAATGGCGAGGTTAATAGAAAATCAGCTGTTGCTCTGTCACATGCAAATGGAATATTCCATGTTACAGCTACACGCAATAATGCTTTGATGTCTGGATCATGTGGCTGTGCTTCCATGGGGTCCCAAAAAAAGATAAGTGAATCAATATTTCCTTCAGCAATCAATGCCCCTATTTGTTGATCTCCTCCAAGTGGTCCGCTGAGTAATTTTTTTAATGGCCTATCTAGGGCATCTTCCAAAAGTTTTCCTGTGGTTCCAGTTGCAATCAGCTCATGTCGTGATAATGCTTGCATGTTATATACTGCCCAATCAATTAAATCTTTCTTTTTATTATCATGTGCTATAATAGCAATTCGTTTTCTTGCGGATAGAATTCTCTTGTTAATCATAATGTGATGTTCTATTGTGAAAATAAAACAAAAAAACCGCATACAGCTTGAATGCTGAATGCGGTTCTAAACAAAGCACTAACTGCAAATTATGATGCCTGCATTTCTTTAATTTTTTCCCTTATTTTCCCTTCAATTTCATTGGCCATTTCTGGATTGTCCAACATTAATTGCTTTACACCATCACGTCCTTGTCCTAGTTTGTCCGTGCCATAACTATACCAGCTACCACTTTTATTAATTATGCCGAGTTCTACCCCCATGTCAATAATTTCTCCTGTTTTGGAAATTCCTTCTCCAAAAATGATATCAAATTCTGCAGAACGGAATGGAGGGGCTACTTTATTTTTTACCACTTTCACTTTTACTCTATTTCCAATGGCTGCGTCACCATCTTTTATTTGAGCTGCTCTGCGAATATCCAATCGAACAGAAGCGTAGAATTTTAATGCATTTCCGCCTGTTGTCGTTTCAGGGTTGCCAAAAACAATACCAATTTTTTCTCTTAACTGATTGATGAAAATACAAATCGTATTTGTCTTGCTAATGGTTGCAGTGAGTTTCCTCAAGGCCTGACTCATTAGCCTTGCATGAAGTCCCATTTTGCTGTCACCCATCTCACCTTCGAGTTCACTTTTAGGAACCAAGGCAGCTACAGAATCAATGACAACCACGTCAAGAGCACCTGAAAGTATCAATCTGTCTGCGATTTCTAATGCCTGCTCGCCATAATCAGGTTGTGATATAAGTAAGTTGTCTACATCAACCCCTAATTTCTTCGCATATCCACTATCAAAGGCATGTTCAGCATCAATTATAGCACACATTCCTCCTTTCTTTTGGGCTTCAGCGATTACATGAATGGCTATTGTTGTTTTACCCGAGCTTTCAGGGCCATAAATCTCAACTACCCTTCCTTTAGGTAATCCGCCAATGCCTAATGCTGAATCTAGGCCAATAGAACCGGTAGAGATCACTTCCATTTCGGCTTCTCCTTTCTCATTCATCATCATAACACTACCCTTGCCATAATCTTTCTCAATCTTATCCAGTGTTAGTTTTAACGCTTTTAGTTTTTCACTGTTTGACATATAATTTATTTTAAGAGTATAAAGATAGGGGCTAAAAAATCAATAAACTAATATTTTTAGTATTTTTTTCACTAAAATATTTAGTGTTTTTCACAAAAAAACCCTGCTATTTAGACAAACAGCAGGGTTAGCATGAGAAAACAAAGACTTCCGGCAGCAACCGGTACAAAAAATCAATATGAATTTAATGATTATATTTATTTCAACGTATTTCTTTACTACTTTTTTGTATGAACGGTAACGTTTAATTATTCTTCGATGGGATTCGATTCATAACAACTTTGGTACATTTAGACAATCTTAAACATTCTAGCGTCATGAAAAAATCTATTTCGAATCTTTTATTTGCCTTATTCATAATCAATTCGGCCATGGCACAGCTCCCCTCTCCTGTGGTATTACCAAATGGGTGGTCTCTAACTCCAGCCGGAAGAAGTTTCCCATTAGGCGACTTACCCTTGAATATTGCTGTTTCCCCTTCAGGGAAAAGAATGGCGGTAACTAATAACGGGCAAAGTGTTCAATCTATTCAGCTGATTGACCCTAAAACAGAAAAAGTACTTTTTACAAAAATTATTCCCAAATCATGGTATGGATTAACATTTTCAGATGATGAAAAGTCGCTTTATGCCTCTGCAGGGAATGATAACCGTATTAACCAATATACTATTCAGGATAATAAGCTTGTATTAGCTGAAAGTTTTATTCTTGGCAAAGCATGGCCTAATAAAATTGGCCCTACTGGTATTGCTGTAGACAATAGGTCAAATAAACTTTATGTGGTAACGAGTGAGGATAGTAGCTTGTATGTAGTGAGTTTGATCACCAAGAAAGTTATTTTCAAAAAGAGATTGGCCGCGGAAGGATATGCTTGTGTACTTTCTCCAAAGCGCGATCAATTATATATATCCGTTTGGGGAGCAGATCATGTTCTTCGTCTTAGTACAGCTGATTATCAGGAAAATGCAAGGGTAGCAGTTGGTGATAATCCTAATGAGATTTGCATGACAAAGAAAGGAGACTATATCTATGTGGCAAATGCAAATGATAATTCCGTTTCTGTGATTAGAACCAGCGATATGAAAGTAATTGAGACATTAAATGCTGCATTGTATGCAGATGCCCCAAGTGGTGCAACCACTAATGGAGTAGCGCTTTCATCAAATGAAGAACGACTTTATGTTGCCAATGCAGACAATAACTCCTTAGCTGTATTTGATGTTGAAAAGCCTGGGCAAAGTATTTCATTAGGTTATATACCAGTGGGTTGGTATCCAACTAATGTTAAAGTGCTAGGAAAGAAAATATTTGTTGCCAATGGTAAAGGATTTAGTTCTATGGCGAATCCGTTTGGACCAAACCCTATTCAAAAAGAACAGAAAGTATCTTTTCAAAAAGCTGATGCTAGTAAAATAAAAGAAGTTCAATACATAGGTGGTCTATTTAAGGGGACTATGTCTATTGTTGATGAGCCCGGGCAAGATATTATGCCGCTGTATTCAAAAGCAGTTTATGATAATTCCCCCTATTCTAAAGACAAAGAGATCAACGCTGCAGGGGAACCTGGAAATCCTATTCCTATGAAAGTAGGTGATCAATCACCCATTAAATATGTTTTTTATATAGTTAAGGAGAATCGTACCTACGATCAAGTATTAGGAGATGTCAAATCTGGTAATGGAGATACTAGCCTTGTTTTGTTTGGAGAACACATAACTCCAAATCAACATGCGCTGGTCAATGAATTTGTTTTGCTTGATAATTTTTATGTTGATGGTGAGGTGAGCGCAGATGGACACAATTGGACGTTTGGAGCATATGCAACCGACTTCTTAGAAAAAAATTGGCCAACCAGTTATGGCGGTAGAGGTGGCGAATATAATGCCGAAGGAACAAGAGGCATTGCAAATAACAAAGGTGATTTCATTTGGGGTCAATGCAAAAGAAATGGGGTAAGCTATAGAACATATGGTGAGTTTGCCGATAATTATAAAGCAAATATCCCAGTGCTTCAGGGGCATTTTTGTCCTTATTTTACGAGTTGGGACCAAAAAGTTCGGGATACCACTAGGGTTAATCAATGGAAACGTGAATTTGATTCCTTACTAGTTCATGACGCTGTGCCAAGATTGAATACGATGCGTCTTATTAACGATCATACTGAAGGGTTGAGTATAGGCAGGCCTACGCCTTTTGCGCATGTTGCCGATAATGATTTATCGGTAGGTATGATGGTTGAATACCTGTCGAAATCATCCATTTGGAAGGAGACGGCCATATTTATTGTTGAAGATGATGCACAAGATGGGCCGGATCATATTGACGCACACCGTACTACAGCATATGTTGCAGGTGGATTTGTAAAGCGTAACTATGTAGACCATACAGCCTATAGTACTTCGTCCATGTTAAGGACCATTGAATTAATCTTGGGTTTACCTCCAATGTCGCAATTTGATGCAGCCGCCACACCGATGTGGAGATGTTTTAGTAAAACCCCTAACTTAACTCCTTTTATTGCGTTGCCTTCCAATATTGATCTGAATGAGAAGAATACCAAAATGACTGCTTCTGCTAAGAAGAGCATGGCTTTTGATTTTTCAAAAGAGGATCGGGTTAATGATTATGAATTCAGTGAAGTAATCTGGAAAGCAGTTAAAGGTGAAAATAGTGTTATGCCAGCTCCTAGAAGAAGTGCATTTGTACACGTTACTGACCGAGAAGACGATGAAAAATAGGGAAATAGATCCCAATTTGAAAATTCTAAAAATTGAAATTTAATTTTTATAGATTATATTTGTTTACCGATTATTTTATTAAAAACATTATGATGAAAAATAAATTTTATCTCCTGCCTTTGCTAATGGCTTTCACATTGTTCTCTTGTGTAAGCTCAAAAAAATTCCAAGCCTTGAATGATAAGTACAACGGCTTAAATACCACACTTGTTGGTGCTCATCAAGAATTAGCAGCTTGTAAAACGGACAAGACTGATTTAGAGCGTAATAAAGCTATCGCATTAGCACAACTAGAGGCACAACTTGCAGGAATGAAAGAACAAGTTGAGTACTTGAAGAAAAACAATAATTCTGCATTGAAGCAACTTGAAGATCTTTCTGTAATCTCTTCTTCGCAAGCAGAGAGTATTAAGAAATCACTTGATAATATTGGTTCTAAAGATTCATACATCCAAGCAATTCAATCAGCAGCAGCTCGTAAGGATTCGCTTAATATGGCGTTGGTTATGAACCTTAAGGGTGCAATTGGGAATTTAAATGACAACGATATCAATATTAAAGTTGATAAAGGTGTTGTTTATGTAGATATTTCTGATAAATTATTGTTTAAAACTGGTAGCTGGGATGTAAACGAAAAAGCAAAATCAGTTCTAGGTAAAGTTGCATTGGTTTTGAAAAATCAACCTGACATTGAA
>CAMCBE010000148.1 GCA_945872805.1 Chitinophaga pinensis
AAACAGGATGCTCCATTTGGAAAAATCTTAGGTATGGATCTTTCATCATTGAAATGCCTTCAGGCTTTACATATGAAAGAATGCCATAACGGCCCAACAACCACTGATATAATCCCAACAGCAAGGTGATATGCGCTGCTATCATTGTAAATAACCATATCTTTTTATCTGATGCTTCAAATGGTTTCTTTGAAGACATGCCGATGTAACTTTTATAAATTGATAAAACAAGTAGTATTAAAATAATCCAACGCAGTAAATTATGGAGATGTAATAGTCCGGTTTGCATAGTTTTATATTTCAGTAAATGTAGTAAAAAAAATGCAGAGACCTGAGATGATAGAGGTTAGAGGTTAGAGGTTAGAGGTTAGAGGTTAGAGGTTAGAGGTTAGAGGTTAGAGGTTAGGGGTTGGAAGTTAGGGATGAGATGTGAGTCGTGAGAAATGAGATTATGTTTTAACGTGTTTGCAGATAAAATTCGATATGGATTTCGGACATCTGATGGGGGTTGATTAACTTGCAGCATGTCTTCGTTAAAATTTACCTTGGAAAATAAGGACCCGCATTCTAGTGCGAGAGCAGGGACTATCCTGACAGATCATGGAATAATTCAAACTCCTATTTTCATGCCGGTTGGTACGGCAGGAACGGTTAAAGGCCTTACCCAAAAACAGCTAAACGACGATGTACGTGCTCAAATCATCTTGGGGAATACATATCACTTGTACTTAAGGCCCGGACTAGAGGTACTTCAATCCGCTGGTGGGTTACATAAATTCAAGCATTGGGATAAACCCATTTTAACGGATAGCGGTGGCTATCAAGTTTTTTCCCTTGCCAACAGTAGAAAAATCAGCGAAGAGGGTGTAGTATTTCAAAGTCATATCGATGGTTCCAAGCACTTGTTTTCTCCTGAAAAAGCAATAGACATTCAGCGTATAATTGGAGGTGATATTATCATGGCCTTCGATGAATGTCCACCCTACCCTAGTGAATATAAATACGTCAAATCATCTATGGAATTAACACATCGGTGGCTCGATCGATGTGTTGAACAATTCAACAGAACAGAATCGTTATATGGTCATTCGCAAAATTTGTTTCCCATAGTTCAAGGTGGAACAGAAAAAGACCTTCGCATAGCATCATGCGAATATATTGCATCGAAAGATGCAGCAGGAAATGCTATCGGAGGATTAAGTGTGGGAGAACCGATTCCACTGATTTATGAATTTTGTGGTTTATGCTGCGAACATCTTCCCGAACAAAAACCACGTTATTTAATGGGCGTTGGAACACCTGCTGATCTGCTTGAATGCATCGCATTAGGTGTTGATATGTTCGACTGTGTTATGCCAACGCGAAATGGAAGGAATGCCATGTTATTTACTACAGAAGGGATTATTAATATTGATAATAAAAAATGGGAGTTTGACCATAGCCCAATTGATCAGGGGCTCGACAACGAAACATCCAATTATTATTCCAAGTCTTACCTCAGGCACCTCATGAAGAGCAAAGAACTATTGGGACTAACAATTGCCAGCATTCAAAATCTAGCCTTCTACCTCTGGCTAGTAACCGAAGCACGAAAACAAATTGTTGCAGGAAGTTTTTCAAGTTGGAAAGCAACTATGATGCCGATTATCACAAAACGACTTTAAGAATTGAACCTTCTTTTGTACATTGTAGCTAGATTTATATAGATAATATAGCAATGAAAAAAATTACATTCACATTAACCTTGTTATTTGCGTTCATGAGTTCCACTTTCGCACAAAACAGAGACTTGTTTGAAAAACAATTATTCATTTCAGGGGATGATACCCTACTCTGCAGGATTTTATCTCCTATGAATTTTGATGCCAGCAAAAAATATCCGCTTATCATATTTTTGCATGGTTCGGGTGAGAGAGGAAGTGATAATGATGCACAATTAACGTGGGGTGGCGACCTCTTTTTAGATTCAGTGAACAGAGCAAAATTTCCGGCTATTGTAGTCTTCCCTCAGTGTCCAAATACAAGTAAATGGTCTGAATACAACAAATCATCAAAAACGGATAGCACCGGCTATGCATGGGGAGCAGATCAACCGATGTTAAAACCCTTGAAATTGGTTTCAGATTTTATTGATACCCTATTGGGATCATCGGTAGTTGACAAGAAGAGAGTATATATTGGCGGACTATCCATGGGAGGATTCGGAACCTTAGAATTATTATGGATAAAGCCAGGTGTATTTGCCGCGGCCGTTCCTATTTGTGGCGCAGGCAATCCTGAAAAAGTAAAGTCATATCAGCCGAACCTTCCTATTTGGCTATTTCATGGTGAAAAGGATCCAGTCATTCCCGTATCTAACTCCCGTTTGATCTACAACACGTTAAAAAAGACTACTGCAAAAGCTAAGTATACAGAATACCCAAATGTTGGGCACGACAGCTGGATAAATGCTTTTAATGAACCAGATTTATTACCCTGGTTATTCTCTCAAAAGCTTGCTGGAAAAAAATAAAATTTAAAAGTCAATACTAACCCCGGCTGCAACAGTTCTACCTGGTGCACAATTATAATATCGTGAGCCAAACGCATTTAGGTCATTCCCTAAACTATATTTCTCATTTCCGATATTGTCTACGAGGATAAAGAAATCAAATTGCTTATGTTTTATTTGTTTCTTCAGACCTGTCTTCAATCGCCATATTCTATACTCTTCTGCTATTGCAGTATTACCGTCATTCAATGGCAACTTGCCGATGTAATTGAAGTTTAGCGTTGTATAAAATCCATACAAATAAGCAGCATCAATATTTAATCCAATTACTTCATCAGGTACACCCGTTAAGTTTTTACCATCAAAATTATTCCCAGCTATAGTATACTTAGTGAACTTAAAATTATTCTTTGTCACAGACTGCTCCACTTTTAAGTGATGAAGACCGCGCTCGCTTGATTTATGAATAAGTAATAGCTCAAGATGTGACTCAAATCCTTTTTGAATCGTTCCTCCTGCATTTACAAAATACTCAGCTCCATCTCCATTTAGTTGTCGAACGATAGCATCCTTTAATCTAAAATCAAATACACTAGCCACCCAACTCAATCGATTGCGAAGGGTAGATAGCTTAATCCCTACTTCTTTATTCCATCCATATTCCGCTTGAAGTCCAGTATAGAAGCCCCCTGCAGAAGGTCTTATTTCTGCAATGGTTGGCGCGGAATATCCTTTATTAAATTGCACATAAATACCAAGAGATGAAATAGGATCAAACATCAAGGCTATCCGAGGCAATACCTGTGGATTAAATTCTATAGGCGCCATGTTGTTCATGGGCAATCCTTTCGTTCTTTTCAACTGATAATCATATGCATTTACGCTAAGTCCGGTTTGTATTTTAATAAAGCGAACCGGCGACAAACTCAATTGCGAGAAAGCAAATAATTGTTTTGCTGATACTTGATCAACCACTGAAATACCATTCGTTACTCCTTTGTTGTTTCCACTGCTATCAATTTTATACTTACCGCGTTGTACCTCTGCACCAGTAACCCATTGAACTGGCACTGCCGTATTATTTTTTTCATAGATCAACTTTGCTCGCAATCCAAGATTCGATTCTGCTCTTTTTTCAAACTGTGTAATAAATGGATTTATAAACGAAGTAAATGAGGTGGTGAAAGATGTGACCGTTTTCCATCGATCAGATAACGTATAGGTATTCGTTAATCCAATTAACGCAGTTCTATTTCTAACACTTGCATGCTGTTCGATGGCAGAGGGAAGAACTTGAGTTGCAGGCCTTGCCTGACGTGGATTTGCCGAAAATTGCGCGGGGTTCAAACCGCCGGGTGTTTGATAATACAAATCAGACAATAGCACTATACCTTCGGTACTAATGTTAGGATTAGACTGACTTTTAAAAGCATATTGAATATTGTCTTTTCTAAGTCGACTTTGTTGCCTATACCCATCCGATTGATTATGTACTTGACTCAATACTGAGCTGAAATTTTTAGATTGAAATCGATAGCTGACTTGTTCATTCGCTGCTCCATAACTTCCTCCTGATAATGCAATATGAAATGCTGAGGTATCCAATTTTTGATCATTCATGAATGACGGTGTACTAAGCAATATCGCCCCCCCTGTTCCAGCCCCATAAAGGCTTCCTGCCGGGCCTTTGATGACTTCAGCCTGTTCAATGCCTGATATGTCCAATAAATTAATGTAAGTATTGCCCCCAGCATCGGTTAACATAAAATCATTCAAATAAATTTTCACGTTTCGTACACCAAAAGGAGAACGCAATAAACTACCACGCATAGAAAGACGATAACTACCCGGAGAACGTTCTTCCATGCGCACTCCTGGAATCATGTTCATTGAAGGAAGCATGGAATAAGTAGATACTTTTTGAAAATCTTTTTTTGTTATGACAGAAATAGAGGCAGGAATCACTTTGACTTTGGCATTCGACTCAAATCCTTTGACCAATACATTTTCCATTTCAACTACTGAATCTGATCCTACCTGAGCGGAGGCATGTTCAATAAAAAAAATGATAAAACAAGTAATCAAATATTTTTTCATCTTCTAGTATGTTGGTGAAACTAAAAACCCGGCAACTAGACCGGGTTTCTTCTAATTGAATATTATTATTTTTTCAAATACATCACTTCTTTTACCAAATTGACTGTTCTAGGAACATCAGGAAGATAAGCTGCTACTAGATTTGGTGCGTAGTGCATAGGTGCATCTGGCGCAGTAATTCTTCGTATTGGTGCATCTAAATAATCAAACCCTTCTTTCTGAATTCTATATGCGATTTCAGAAGACACCGAAGCAAATGGCCATTGTTCTTCAACAATTACCAAGCGATTTGTTTTCTTAACACTTTCTAGGATTGTCATCCAATCAAGTGGACGTATGGTTCTCAAATCAATTACTTCAGCACTGATTCCTTCTTTTTCCAATTCTTCTGCAGCACCGAGAGCTACTTTCATCATCTTGCTGAATGAAACGATGGTTACGTCTCTTCCTGGTCTCTTGATATCGGCTTTACCAATTGGAATAAGGTATTCTTCTAATGGAACTTCGCCTTTATCGCCATACATCACTTCACTTTCCATGAATATTACTGGATCATTATCGCGTATGGCACTCTTCAATAAGCCTTTGCCGTCGTATGGGTTTGAAACTGAAATCACTTTTAAACCAGGAATATTGGCGAACATACTTTCAAATGCAGTAGAGTGCTGAGCCCCTAATTGTCCGGCAGAACCATTTGGACCACGAAAAACGATAGGGCAACCTATTTGTCCGCCACTCATAGCAAGCATCTTAGAGGCTGTATTTAAAATTTGATCTAATGGAAGAGCTGCGAAATTCCAAGTCATGTACTCTACAATGGGCCTTAAGCCATTTTGAGCGGCCCCAACGGCAATACCTGTAAATCCAAGTTCAGCGATAGGCGTATCAATAACGCGTTTGGGACCAAACTCATCGAGCATGCCCTGACTAACCTTATAAGCGCCATTGTATTCAGCAACCTCTTCACCCATAAGGAGGACTTTAGGGTCTCTTCTCATTTCTTCCTGCATGGCTTCCCTGAGGGCTTCGCGAAAGGCAATTATCCTTGACATAATTTGAATTTAGAGTCATGCAAAAGTATTGCATGGAGGGGATATCAACAAAAGATGTTATAATTAAAAGCAAA
>CAMCBE010000149.1 GCA_945872805.1 Chitinophaga pinensis
TGAGTTGCCTAGCTTCACTATCATTTACCAATAAAACATCTACATGCTTTAAAACTTCCTCAAGGTCAGCCATCGCGGTTTCCATCCAAAAATTCATAGTATCCATCACAACGAGCTTAGGGCGATTTTTCATTTGCTTGAGCACACTGTGTTGAATAGCAGGAACTAAATTTCCAAGCATAACAAACTCAGCATCTTGATAACTCTCAGGAACGATTGGATTAAACTCTCCTAGCACATTTAGTTGTGTGTCCAACGTATCACGCTCATTCATGTCTAAATGATACTTCCCTTTCCAAAAAAAAGACTTTTGGTCTTTCTTTATTTCCACTCCTTCAAGGTCAACACCTCTGGCAGTTAACTCATCAAGTGTTTCTTGTGGAAAATCACCGCCAACAATTGAGATTTGCTTAATCGGTTTTATAAAATTTGAAGCACTTAATGCAATGTAGGTAGCGGCCCCTCCGATAATACGATCGCTTTTACCAAAAGGAGTTTCAATTGAATCAAAGGCCATGGTTCCAACAACGATAAGTGACATATAGTTTGAATTTTCGAGGACAAAGGTAATGGATAAGAAGCCATTGAAAAATTGTTTAGGGTTTAAATCAATTGATTGCCTAATTTCAAGAAGTAAAAAAATATTAATAATTAACCCGTTATTCTCATCATGAAATCAAAATACCTTATTGTAGCAGCACTTTTTCTAATTAATTTACAAGTAGAAGCACAGAAAAAAAATAACCCACACGGAATGTACAAGCATGTCGTATTATTTAAATTCAAAGAAACAAGCTCAAAAGCCTCTGTTGACAGCATCATATCTGCTTTTATTTTATTGAAAGATCAAATACCAGTTATAAAAGGATTTGAATGGGGACTAAATGATAGTCCAGAACATGTAGATCAAGGGATAACGCATTGCTTTGCTGTTACATTTGCGAGCACTTCAGATAGAGACAACGTATATCAAGATCACCCAGCACATGTTCAATTTAAAAAATTAGTGGGGCCACATGTTGAAAAAGTAGTAGTGGTAGACTATAAAGTTGAATAACCCTCACCTCAAGCATTAATACATCAGAAGGGTAACTCTTGTATTGTTACACCAACTTTAGCATATTTAAATCGCTTAACCGGTATTGTTTCATAATAGGCATTCATACCAAGACTTGCCATTGATCCAGTTCGTTGAATGTTAATGAACCCGTCATGAGAAACGGTGGATTCCTCTAAAAACACATGTTTCAATTTGCCAATGATCAGAAAAGTGTCATTTGCTTTAATTGGAATAATTTCTGATAATTCAAGTCCGTATTGCACTGAACTTTCCTTGACATAAGGAACGCTAAAATTCTCCTTATACTCAGGCGTCAATCCAACTTCAACATATTCATTCACCTCTCTAGCATACTTAGCACTAGTTTGGTGGGCCGCTTCCACAAAGCTACTGTGAACATGATTAATGGTATAGTGGCCGTTGGATTCAATATTGCCAAGGGTATGAGGAGATGCTTCCCTCGGCCGATTCATGATTCCTATTAAAGCAGGATCTGAACCTAAATGAATGATGTTACTAAATAGGGCCAGGTTAGCAACGCCGTCTGAATTGATAGTGGATACAAGGCTTATTGGCTTAAATCCACTCAAGGAATTGATGAAATTTGCCCTATAGAATCGCTCCCAAGTTGTCATCTCTTCTATCGAATAGTACCTCATAATTCCATAACAACTTGATGGATATAAAGTTGTAAAATATGACTTGTTAAGTGTGCGGGCAAAATTGCGAAAAAGTAAAAATATAGATGCCTAAAAGAAAGCAACTTGTTAAAAACTGATTAAAAAATGCTGGAAAAAATGTTAAACTCAATCGGAATAAGGCTTTCAAGGGGAGGATTGGTTTTCTTTGCAAGAGTAAAAACAATATTACCAACACAAATACGTTTTCACTACGTTAGAATCCAAATCCAACCCAATGAAAAAGTCTATACTAGGCTATTGTAATTCATGGGGCCGGTTATGCAAATGAATCTTTCATTGATGCTAAGGGATTTTTAGGCAGAAGCTATGGCTGTCCTGCACTTCCAACATCAATAAATACTATGGTCATCAATAAAATAAAAAAAGGAAATCTACTTTTTATCTATTATCCCGATAGAAAATACTTAAATGGCTCTGAAATAATAAATGGTTAAATGGGATCTTAGAATGGTTAATACGACCTGGTCTTTTTAGACCGGGTCTTTTTTTAAAACCACAACGCTGTCATTTGGCAAATTAATCCAACCAACAATCCTGTTATCAATTCAAACCAGGTATGATCCGATACCATTTTTCTAGCCGTAATTACCAATGCAGTGATGCATATTGCTGCCATCATCGGAATGCCAGAAAAAACTGTCCCATCAGCTATCATGATATAGGCTAGTCCAAGCATCCCTCCACAAGCAATTGCATGCATACTAATCTTAACATAATTATTAATTATTAGCGCAGCACTTGATGCAAAAAACATAGCCCGACACATGTTAACCATAACACGAGGAATTTCAGGCTGGCTTCTGAAAACATAATACGTCCAAAAGAAAAATGTTATACTAGCTATGTATGGAACTATTCTTTCCTTTTGAGTTGAAAGTTGAATTGACTTACTAAAGCCAAGCCCTTTCAATAAAGCAACGACAAGCATTGGGAAGAAAACATTGTTGTTTATGACAGTCATTAATTTGAGCAGCTTGCTTTTTTCGCTAAACCCTAAAAAATAAGATGGGTGAAGGTAAATAAGATAAAAAGCCATTAAGACTCCAACGAAAAGCGGGTGAAAAATGTAAGACAATATCCTCCCAAGGATAAGTAAGTATTTGGGATATCCTAGGCCTTCATGTATATCTTTCATCATATCAAATTAAAGTTCTTTTCTTAATCGAGCTACTGGCACATTTAATTGTTCACGGTATTTTGCTACAGTCCTTCGGGCTATATTATACCCCTTTCCTTGAAGCAAGTCAGTCAGCGTATCATCACTCAACGGATTTCTTTTATTTTCTGCCAAAATCAATTCATGTAAAATTGTTTTGACTTCTCGTGTGGAAACTTCTTCGCCGGTATCTGTACTGAGGGCCTCGCTGAAGAAGTATTTCAAGCGAAATGTCCCAAATTCAGTTTGTACAAATTTACTGTTTGCGACCCGACTAATTGTAGAAATATCTAATGCCGTTTTTTCAGCAATGTCTTTCAAAATCATAGGCCTCAAGGATGTCTCATCCCCAGTTAGAAAAAAATTATGCTGATGCTGAATGATAGCCTGCATGGTATGGATTAAGGTTTCTTGTCGTTGCTTGATTGCATCAATGAACCATTTAGCTGAATCAATTTTTTGCTTGATGAAC
This sequence comes from Chitinophaga pinensis, assembly GCA_945872805.1. Classification (GTDB taxonomy): domain Bacteria; phylum Bacteroidota; class Bacteroidia; order Chitinophagales; family Chitinophagaceae; genus Pollutibacter. Next base: position 3,390 of record CAMCBE010000149.1, read on the forward strand.
AATACTGCCTCTTTTTGCCTCTTGTCTTTTTTGCTTCCCTTTTCATAATCACGTAGCATTTCCTTGTATTCACTACTTATTTTTAAATCAGGGGCATTTTTTTGATTTAACGTAAGCTCAAGATCTCCGGCATTATTAAATACAAAAAAATCAGGAACAACATATTGTTCTGCCTTGTTCAAGGAGCTTAATTGAGCACCGGGCTTTGGATTTAAACGCCGGATTTCCTGCATAGCAGCCTTAACTGTTGCTTCAGTAATATCCAAAGATTTTGCGATTTTATCGAAATGCCTTTTCGTAAATTCATCGAAATGAAAATCTATAATTCTCAATGCAGATTTAAGGGCAAGAGATGAATGATCCAACACTTTTCTACGGAGTTGTATAAGCAAACATTCTTGAACATCCCTTGCCGCAATGCCAAAGGGTTCAAAATGTTGTATTTTTCTAATTACCTCTTCCACTGCCTTATTTTCAACAACGATATTTTGCTTAAACGCTAAATCATCTACGATTGAATTAGTATCTCTTCTTAGATAGCCATCGTCATCAATACTGCCAATAATTTGCTCTGCAACTTTATATAGCAGTGGCTCCAAATTCAACAAAGCAAGTTGCTCCGTTAAACTTTCATGTAACGAAGACGAGACAGAATGTAGAATAGGGGCATTAACTGGCAATTCTGGAACGTGATCATCCCGTAGCTTGTACTCTCCAACTTCATCTTCGTCTAAATATGAATCGTATTCATATTGATCATCACTATCCAATTCTGCAACCTCATCAGCTAACCCTTCCTCTGCTTCTGGCAGATCTTCGATTTCCTCTTTTTCTTGACTTTCTGATTCCTCAGAGCCTACATCTAAGGCAGGGTTTTCTTCTATCTCCTCCTTGATCCGTTCTTCTAAAAGAGAAGTTGGGACCTCTAGCAATTTCATCAATTGAATTTGCTGAGGAGAAAGCTTTTGCTGTAGTTTTTGATATAGTCCCTGAGAGAGAGCCATTAAAAATTGAAATCAGTTTTAATTGATAATTAATTCGGTTGTAAATTTACATACAAAAGGAAGACTATTGGAACGTATACTATTTATTATCCTTATTTTCTTTGGAACTAACAACCAATCAATCGGACAATCTACCCAATTGCCCATTAAAATAGTTGATTCAACTCAAGTTCAGTATTACACGATAAAACAAGCCCTCAAAAGGCCGGTTGAATCAGATCATAGCTATAAACAGCTTGGGTTTTTCTGCAAAGAAGAATGGAAGTTTGAAAAGAAAACAAAACTAGCCCTTCGTGTACGTTTGGGATCCCTTGAGTATGTCAATAAAATGGAAAAAAAATAAGTAAGCCTACTGCTTTTCAAGTAGCAAGAGTCAGATAAGGAATGCTAGAAAATGAGGATTAATCGACACTTCTCAGTTTATCCAATAATCCATTTAATGTCTCTAAATCGGATTTAGTAAGATTTGACATAATCTGCTCCATTTCACAATTCCGTTTGTCCAAGCGACTGAGCAATTTTTTCCCCTCTTGAGTTAAACTAACATCAACCAACCTCTTATCTATTGCACATAAACGCTTCGTGACAAGTCCTTTAATAACCATTCGGTCTACAATTCTGCTGGTATCACTCATCTTATCTAGCATTCGTTCTCTAATAGTAAGTGTTGAAAGTGGCGTTGGCTCACTTCCTCTTAAAATCCTGAGTATATTAAATTGCTGGTGGGTTATTTTTTCTGAAGCCAAAAAATCTTTCACGCGCTCTGTTATCCAATGATAGGTATATATAATATTGATAACCCCTTTTTGGTCTTCACTTTTGAAACTTTGCTGCTTAATTTCATTTTCTAACGCCATGGCGATAATATTAAATTGTATTGCGAGTTGAATCTACAAATTCATGCGCATAAATTTTCACTAAAATTATAGAATAACTGAAAATGAGTGGCCCAAAGATAAATCCCATAAAACCAAAAAGCTGAAGCCCTACAATCACACCAAAAACAGTAATCAAAGGATGGATATCTCCTATTTTCTTCATTAAGGTTACCCGAGTTAGGTAATCAATATTTCCAGTAATAATTAAGCTGTAAATAAGCAAGCCTGTTGCTTGAGATGTTAGGCCCTGAGCATATAGAAATATCACTAGGGGGATCCAAATCATCATAGTACCAACAATAGGGAAAAATGCAAATAGCCCTGTAAGAAAGCCCCACATTAACGCATCGTTCAATCCGAAAATAGTATAGCCTAACCATGCTGCTAACCCTTGAATCAACGAAATCAACGGTATGCCAATAGCATTA
>CAMCBE010000150.1 GCA_945872805.1 Chitinophaga pinensis
TATTAGAGAAAGAACCACCTTCTGCAGTTCATCCACTGATAGGATTGTCTAATGCAATTATCACTCCGCATATTGCTTGGATAAGCAAAGAAGCGCGAGAACGGATTTGTTCTCGGATGGTACTCATTCTAGAATATCATATTCAAGGCAGACCTTTGCACCCAGTGAATTAAGCTTAATCATCTATTTCCGATAGTTGTATTAATCTATAGAAATTAATTTTAAGTTATATGTTATGTAGATTGTATGGATTTTCAGCGGTGTTACTTTTAATTGCATTTCGCTCAACTGCGCAAGTTGAAGGATGTACTGATAAGGCAGCTATTAATTACGATGCTAAAGCAATTGTAAGCAATGGATCTTGTCGATATGCTCCTATTTCTATTATGCCTATTTTAAAATGTGTTCAACCTGCTTCATTAGCAGAAAATTCTGGTATGATATTTTGGGATAATTTACTATGGCAAATCAATGATAGTGGTGGACTCCCGGTGCTTTATGCAATGGATACCTTAACGAATTCAATTGTTAGATCAGTCAAGATTCAAGATGCGTATAATTTAGATTGGGAAGATATCGCACAAGATGAATTATATATTTATGTTGGCGACTTTGGTAATAATTTGAATGGCGCTAGACCTAAATTCATCATTTATAAAATTGCAAAATCAGATCTGCTTGGTCATGTCGGCAATAGTGTTGTTACACCTACTGTAATCCAATTCACTTATGAAGATCAGCCTGCACATCCTTTGATTGTTTCTGCTAACAGTACTGATTGGGACTGTGAAGCAATGATATCATACAAGGATAAATTATACTTGTTTACCAAGCAGTGGAAGGGGAATAAGACGGTTTTGTATGAATTAAGTAAAGAAGAGGGTACTCAAGTTGCTTTTCGAAGAGATAGTATGGATGTTGGCGGATTAATTACCGGGGCTGATGTTGATCTAGGCACACAACGAATTGTGCTAACAGGGTATTCATTTTCAGGGGAACGGTTTTTGTATTTGTTATATGGTTTTAAGGGCAATGATTTTTTCAGTGGCAATAAACGAAAAATTTCTTTGTTAGGTCCTCAACAAACTGAATCAGTAGCTTTCATTAATTCCAGTTATATCTTCATCGGAAGTGAATCATTTTCTATATTGAAACAGCGGCTTGAAGCTGTCAGTTTAATTGATTTTTTAAGTAAGTGATTTAATTTACTGTCAGCTTTACTTTAAGGAATTTTCTTCCTGCTGACGACTTAAAGTATTTCTCTCTTTTGATTGCATCTTCACGTTTAGAAAATGTTTCAAAATATACTAGTTTGAAAGGGATGTATGGTTTTATGGATTTTGTAAAACCATTGTTATGTTGTACTAGCCTTTTGTCAATATCTTGGCAATGTCCCTTATAGTAATAATTGTGGTCAATGCTTTTTATAACATAGGCATAGAACATAGAAAAGCGATATGTAGCCTCGCCTGGAATCCCTGCCTGCCGGCAGGCAGGGAACCGGGGAATTCGGATTGGAATTATACTAAAAGGCTATTTTAGAATACGTAGCCTCGCCTGGAATCGAACCGGGATCAGGAGCTTCGGAGGCTCTTATACTATCCTTTGTACTACGAGGCCAATTAATGTCAAATTTACTCTTATACTATCCCCGTCCGCCTGGCGTCAGCCGGGCGGGCTTTGTACTACGAGGCCAATAAGTGCCAAAGTTAATTCACTTCAAGCAAATCCTTGGATGGTAATTTAGGGAAGGGAGTATGTCCTGGTGTTTGATACCAAAACACGGTTGATGCAATATCATCTTGTAATGGAAGATATCGGCCTTCACCTCTCCATCCTAACGCTTGGATAGTAACTTTTAGGTTTTTTTCAAATCGAATAGGGTCTGTAATATGCCATCGGTATAATCCAAAACGTTGGCTGACATCATAGTGTCCATCCCCTCTAATTACCTGATGCAATCCTGCATAGGCAGTTGAAAATTCTGTATACTCGGTTCGTTCTACACCTGCATCATTTTTCTTTCTTGTGTCAAAATCATATGATCCACAGAAATAGTCTTCTGTTCCCGTTCCACAGATTGTAGGGTACTTTCCGTCATCATCCATGAAGAATTTAATTTCACCTTCACCCCACCATCCATTATTATGAACACCCCAAGCTATATACGTTCCAACATATTGCCCCTTGCCTTTAATTTCATCCACCAACACAACATCTTGTTTATAAGGTACTGGGTTTATCCGCCTGAATTGTGCATGAAAATAAGCAGCATCAGAAGGCACATCGGTCAACACATAATCAACTTGATAAAACAAAATCATGTCTTTCTCATCGATGTTTTCCATCGTGATTTTACACTTTTTTCTAAAAGGCATTGGCCAATAACAATTGAATGCACTTCCGGGATTAACTGTAACGGGTAGTGAATTCAGGGGTGCATATTTTCCCCAGCCCATTCCAAAAAAATCACCTACCGGTACTTCAACTGAAGGGGTGGTTTCATCATCCCAATAAAAACGAAGTATAGAATAACGCCAGTTTCCAGTGGGAGTCATCCAAATATGTTGGATTGAACCTGCACTGTCGATTTCAGCTACTGTAAAAGTCGTTTTTGCTTTAATCACAACACATGGATTGACTTTCCAGCCTTGACCAAGGTCACGAGATGCATTTGCCCCAGTACCAGTAGTGGCCATGCCTCCTTTGCCTTTTTCCCCATTCAAATTCTCAGGGCTGATTGATCTGGTTTTTGCATTAGATAGACGGAAAATATTTCCTAAGTTATTATCAATACCATTGTTTTGTTTCTGCGCATTAAGGCAGATTACAATGAATAGAAAAAGAGGTAGAATGTATAAGCGTTTCATGGCAATCAATTTGATATAAATATAACTGAAATTTAAACAGCATTAATCTGAATTGCGTATTCCATAAAATTTCTAATAACAGTTCTAAAAGTAACCTTTAGTTAAAGCCCTTAGTTTATCCATATTCGGTTCATAATTATTTTATAATTTATTAATATTAGGTGCAACTTGTTAATAATCAATTATTTAGTTCAGTTTTATAAAAATGAATGGGAAAAAATTGAAACCTGCAATCGATAAATTAAGGAATTGCTTTTGATTATATGTTAGTTTCGTTCACAACGCTAAAAAGCTTTTAAATGAATTTTTTTAATAGATCAAGTAATAAGGTTTTAGGAATATTTGTTCTGGTATTCTTAGTTATGCTAAACTATTTCTTAGGGTTGATAATTATTTTTGATAATTATTTATTTTCTGGAAGATTGAACATTTATCTTGAAGACTTTACATTTTTTTGGCCCCTTGTCATTGTAATTATTGTTTTCGAAGTTTACATGAAGTTTTATCATTTAATTGTTTTAGTACCTGTTGCTACAACCGGATTTTTGACATTATTAGTAATTGATCAACAATTTTACTCTTCGATTTTTATATTTTTTAATATTTCTGTTTTGCTTACTGGACTTCTAGCAGTAAGATATTATCTCAAAACATATGATGTATTGAAAAATAGTCAAGAGAGAGGGGGATAAAATAATTCTCTTTAAATCACTTTATTTTAGTTTTATATAAACTAATATGGTGAGGTACTCATTGCTGTCCATCCACCATCAATAATTAATGATTGCCCTGTAATATGACGGGCTTCGTCTGAAATTAGAAATAAGGCTGCACTGGCAATATCAGAAACACTTGCAGGCCTTCCCATCGGAGTTATCCTTGACCAAGTCTTTATATATTCAGGGTCTTCTAATGTGCGTTCAGTTAATGTTGCTCCTGGAGCAATGGTATTAATGTTGATGCCAAATTCAGAAATTTCAGAGACCAAATTTTTTGCCAACATTTCTATAGCAGCTTTACTCATTCCATAGGCTGCTAAGTTTTTGTGAGCCTGATGTCCTGTAACAGAGGAGGTAAGCAATATAGATCCACCTGTTTGTTGTTTTCTCATTTGATTTGCAGCACATTGAGCAAGAAAAAAAGTACCGCCTAGGTTTACTTGCATTACTCTATAAAATGATTCTTCCGTATAGGTAAAAAAGTCACCAAATAATGTGATACCGGCATTGGCAATTACACTATGTAATTGTCCGAATTTTTCAACAGCTGTATCGACCATCTGCTGAATGAATTCCTTGTTGCTCGAGTCTCCAGGCATAGAGATACAAACTCCATGTTCTTCAGCAATTTTGTGCGCTGCATCATTACAGAGCTTTTCATCTATGTCATTCAATAATACAAATGCGCCAGCCGCAGCAAGCTCTCTGCAAATTTCTAACCCAATTCCTTGTCCTGCCCCTGTAACAATGGCCGTTTTGTTTTTTAGCGAGTTTAGCATAGTGTTACTTTTTTAATAAATATCAAATGATTTTTCGGGTTTTCCCCATGACCATAGCCGCTCCTATGCTACTTGCTTGAGGTACTGAAGCTGCGACAACATGATAAGAAGGAAACTCCTTTGCCAAAAGTTTCATGTATAATTCGTTTTTGCCAAATCCACCATCAACGCATAGTTTCTTGATATCTGTATTACTAATTACTAGAGCAGATGAAAACGTTTGCTGTTGAACAATTTCTGCCATTAAATAATGGTACGCTTCATTTTCATCAAGAAATATAGTCATATCAGTTGATAAGAAAGCCGATTCTTTAAAGTTCGAGGAGGTTTTCTCTTTTATTAAATTCTTCTTCAATTCGTTTTCTGAATTTAATTTATTTTCATCAAGTTTAATTTTTTTATAAAAGGCACTTTCTGTTTTGAAATGTGCCGAAATCTTTTTAATGCCCTCTTCATGTATATTACCTGCAAATAGTTGTGCTGCTTTTACTTGTTTTCCATTATGTTGGATGTAGCAAAGACTAGCATTCTCGAGCTCTGATTTCGTTAATGCATGTTGATTGAATGGATTGAGGGTTATACACCAAGTTCCTGTGGAAATGAGGGCAAACGGTTCTCCCTCAGTTTCAGTATATGGAATTAACGCAGCAGAGCTATCATGAATTCCGACCCCAATTTGTAGTTTCTTATTCCGGATTTCAACCTCAACCACCGTATCATTTTTTTCAATAGGGGCTAGTTTTTTATCAATGCCCTCTTCTCTCACCCACTGATGGTATTCGTTTTTGGTGAAGTCCCATAACATAGTATGGCAACCAATACTGGTGATGTCTGAAAAAACCTGTCTTGTGAAAACAAAGGATAAGTATTGTGGTAAATGCAATGAGTACTTAATTTTCTTGTATAGTTCAGGCTTTGTTTCTTTAATAGCATAAAGAAGCAACCCTGAGTTTAATGAGCCTAAAAATGGACCAGCTGTTTCGACTAGAATTTTTTCCATTGGGCTGTAAGCTGAAAAAAAATTACTTTTTATTTCGTCTGTGAACGGCTTAAGGTAATTATAGATAGGGGCAATTAACTTCATCTCATCATCTAGGTGAACAAAGCTTGCACCATATCCAGAAAAATTAATTGAGTTGATATTTAATTTCTCATCAAGTATTAAACGTTCTGCTGTTTCTTTTATCCATTTAGTAATGCCATGAATGTCATCACATGGAAAATCATCTTCGTCTACTAATTCTGAAAAAGTAGTAGACTCTTCATGAATTACTTGAAATATATTGTTGAATACAATAGCTTTTTTATTTGTT
>CAMCBE010000151.1 GCA_945872805.1 Chitinophaga pinensis
TTTAGAAAAAAATATTGCTAGGCACGAATTATATAAGGCCATAGAAAGTGTAGTTATAGATCGTCGTATGTATTTTCCCGAATCTACAAGTAAGAGAATGTTTCAGTTGCTTCAAAAAACTTCTCTAAATCCATTACATAATCCTAAAATGTTATTTAGTGAAACTGAAAAAAAATTATTCAGATGGTTTGTGAGGATTTTACAAATCAGGAGATTGGAAAGCAATTGGAAATTAGTAAGCGAACAATTGAAGGGCATCGTGAACGCATTATGAAAAAAATGAATGTAAAAAGTGGAACTGGTTTGGTTGCCTATGCATATACTAATCATTTGGTAAAACCATTGACAACGGCACCCTCAATTGGGGGGGGGGTGAATAGATACTAAAAAAGGGGGCATTTGCCCCCTTTGCTAACTTATATTAAATTGAATTAAGCTTTTTTCAATTTTTTTGAATAGATATATAATCCAATAAATGCTACAATTAGAATTGCCGGGAAAAGTAGCATATTCGATAAGGTGGATTGTCCTGCAGCTAAATCTGCAGCATCACCTACTAAACCACTGGCTTCAGCAACAACTTTATTATCCTTTATCCAGCCACCAATAATGGGTTGGAACATAGAGGAAGAGAACATCCCAATACCACCCAAGATGGATAATCCGAGTGCACCGGTCTGTGGTAAATTTTCTCCAACAAAGCCAAGCATGTTAGGCCAGAAATAACAAATACCCAAGGCATAGAAAACAGCAGCTACATACAACATGGATCCACTCATTGTGCTCAGCATGTAAATTCCAATAACCCCGAAAATAGCTGAACCAAGTAACACACCAACTGTGTTGAGTTTTTTGACCAATGGGCCAGCAAAATACCTTCCTACTGCCATTAGGCCTGTTACCAGTGCTAAGATCAACATTGGACTTGCCCCTGCTTTTGCAAGAATTGGTCCAACCCATTGCTGAGGCCCAAACTCTGAAATAGCGGTTAAGGCCATGCATGCTGCCATGAATAAATAGAGTGGATTCAACATAGCCTTGAAATTGGCAAGGGTGTTATCGCCTGCAATCCTTGGTTTTGGAAATGCTTGACCGTAGAAAAGGATCGCATAGATAATCGTTGGGATCATAATCACCCAAATTTGTGCTTGCCAAGCCATGCTTGAGTCGGTCATGAATTTCGAAATTAATGAACCTAAAACAATACCACCAGGGAACCACATGTGGAAGCGATTTAACTTGCTGTGAAATTCATTTCCACTGTATGCATCGGCAATCATAGGGTTACAAGCGGCTTCAGTACAGCCATTTCCCAATCCAATGAGTAGGGTTGAAATGAGTAATACATTGTAACTGCTGGCATAAATGGTTGTGATGATACCGATGGTATGTGCTACCAGTGCAATTTGCATGATGAGTTTCGGCCCTATTTTGGCATAAAATATACCCCCCAATATCATCGAAATAGGGAATCCCAAGAACCACATTTGATTGATATGCCCTAATTGTACTGTGTCTAAACTTAATTCAGCACCTAGCTGTGTTAAGATTCCTGCTCGAATACTGAATGAAAATGCGGTAGTAATAAGTGCAAAGCAACTCGCAAAAAAGAGGCGATTTGCATTTAGGGGTTGGCTAGAAATCGTTGTGCTCATAATTGGGTTGTTTTGATGATGGTTTTGGTTAAAAAACAAATAAAATTATTTTTAAGCAATTCAATATAAAGAGAATTCTTAAAACTAAATTCATTATTTTTAAAACCTCTTTATTTTTTGATTTTTTCAAACTACGTATATGAACAGAAAACTTAGAATGGGAATGGTAGGCGGAGGGAAAGACGCCTTTATTGGATCGATTCACCGCTATGCAGTTGGCATGGATGGACTCATTGATTTAGTCTGTGGTGCACTTAGCATTAACCCAGAGATTGCGAAAGATTCAGGTAAATCGTTATTCTTTGAAGAAGACAGAATTTACCTTACGTATGAGGAAATGATTACAACCGAAAGCCAACTTCCTGCTGATAAGCGAATCGATTTTGTAACTATTGTAACCCCCAATTTTGCCCATTTTGCTCCTGCTATGATGGCGATGGATCATGGATTTCATGTGGTTATCGAAAAACCGATTGCTTTTACGTTAGACGAAGCACAACAATTAAAACAAAAGGCTGCCGAAACTGGTAGAATTCTTTGTTTAACGCATACATACTCAGGTTATCCATTGGTAAAGCAAGCCCGTCAAATGATTAAAGAGGGTAAATTGGGTAAGGTGAGGAAAGTATGGGTTGAATACCCACAAGGTTGGTTAAGTAAACTTTCCGAGCGCGAAGGCAATGCCCAAGCTGCATGGCGTACTGATCCTAAACGCAGTGGCAAAAGTGGATGTATGGGGGATATAGGAACTCATGCTGCTCACCTTGCAGAATATGTAACTGGCTTAAAAATCACCCATTTGTGTGCAGATCTAAATATAATGGTAGAAGGCAGAATGCTAGATGATGATGGTAACGTATTGTTGAAACTTGAACAGGGTGCAGCTGGAGTCTTAATGGCATCTCAAGTGGCAGCAGGTGAAGAGAATGCACTTAAAATTAGGGTTTATGGTGAGAAGGGTGGAATTGAGTGGGCACAACATGATCCTAATACGATGTTAGTAAAATGGCTTGATCAACCTACTCAAATTTATAGGGCCGGAGGAAATTATGCAGACAGGCTCTCCTCTTTTGCAGTTCATAATTCACGAACTCCAGGTGGACATCCTGAAGGATATCTTGAAGCATTTGCCAATATCTATAGAAATTTTGCTTTTACACTCGGCGCCAAAATTGATGGTACTGAGCCAACGGCTGAGATGCTTGATTTCCCGGGTGTAGAGGACGGTATTAGAGGTATGGCATTTATCGATAATGTCGTTGCGTCTTCACAATCAGATCAAAAATGGACTCCTCATACTATTTAATTAAACTAAGTATTATATGAAAACAATAAAAGGTCCCGGTATATTTTTAGCTCAATTTATGGGGGATAAGGCACCTTTCAATGATCTCTCTTCTATTTGTAAATGGGCTGCATCATTGGGCTTCAAGGGTGTTCAGATTCCTACATGGGATCCTCGATGCATTGATCTTGAAAAAGCTGCAAAAAGCAAAACCTATGCTCAGGAAATTCAAGGCATAGTAAAAGAGGCTGGATTAGAAATAACCGAGCTGTCATCTCATTTACAAGGACAGTTGGTAGCAGTTCATCCAGCATACGATGCCCAGTTTGATGGCTTTGCACCTGCAGAAGTTAGGGGTAACCCTAAGGCAAGAACAAAATGGGCTGTTCAACAATTGAAATATGCTGCCAAGGCTTCAGCTAATCTTGGATTAAAAGCACATGCTACGTTTAGTGGGTCATTGCTTTGGCATACAGTCTATCCTTGGCCACAGCGACCCGCAGGTCTTGTAGAAACTGGATTTAACGAACTTGCAAAAAGGTGGTTACCTATCCTTGATGTATTTGAAGATAATGGCGTTGATTTGTGTTATGAGATTCATCCAGGAGAAGATTTACACGATGGGATATCGTATGAGATGTTTTTAGAAAAGACAAAAAATCACAAACGTGCTTGTCTTCTATATGATCCAAGTCACTTTGTGTTACAGTGTATGGATTACCTCACTTACATAGATTATTATCATGAACGCATTAAAATGTTTCATGTTAAAGATGCTGAGTTCAATCCAACCGGGAAGCAAGGTGTTTATGGTGGCTATCAAAATTGGATAGATCGCGCTGGCCGCTTCCGTTCTTTAGGAGATGGTCAAGTTGATTTTAAATCCATCTTTAGCAAACTCACTGGTTATGATTATAAAGGATGGGCTGTGTTAGAATGGGAGTGTGCTATTAAACATCCTGAAGATGGTGCAAAAGAAGGCGCTATCTTCATTCAAGATCATATAATACGTGTTACAGAAAAAGCATTTGATGATTTTGCTTCAACAGGAAGTAATGAAAAATTCAATAGATCAATTTTAGGTATCTGATTATAAAAACGAAAAAACAAACAATGAAAAAAGTACTATTAACAATGATTGTAGCCGGAGGCCTTTATGCTTGTGGTGGTGGTGAAAACAAAGAGACCGCTGAAGCAAAACCAATTAGTAATGCATCTACTGAGGAAACTGAAATAAAAGTTGAGGCTGCTCCAGTTGCAAAAAAAGATGGCAAGGCGTTGATCGAAGGATCTGATTGCAGAACATGTCATAAAGATGATACAAAACTAATAGGTCCTGCTTATAAAGAGGTAGCTAAGAAGTATGAAAACAATGATAAAAATGTAAAAAACTTGGCATCGAAAATAATGAAAGGTGGTCAAGGCGTATGGGGTGAAATTCCTATGGCGCCTCATCCTGCGTTAAGTTCAGAAGATGCAGAAGCAATGGTATCCTATATATTATCAATGAATAAATAAATACAAACATGAAATTATTAATTACAGTTGCTCTCGCATCATTAATGTTTAATTCAAATTTGCCAACTAATCATGGTAAGTCTTCAATAAAAAAATATTCAGCTTCAACAGATGCAAGTATGTCTAAAGGGTGGAAGACATTATTTGACGGAAAATCAAAAAAAGGATGGCATATATATGGTAATGAAGGTGACGGAACTGCGTGGCAAGTACAAGACGGTGCATTGACTTTAATTCCATCTACAGAAAAAACATCTGCACTAAGACCTGGTGGCGATATTACAACAGATGTTGTGTATACAAATTATCATTTTATGATTGAGTGGAAAATTTCAGAAGGTGGTAATAGTGGTATTATTTTTGGAGTGCAAGAAGAAGCAAAATATCCACAATCTTATTTTACCGGATTGGAAATGCAAGTATTGGATAATGATAAACATTCTGATGGACAAATTATCAAACACCGTGCAGGAGATTTATATGATTTAGTTTCTTGCAAAAGAGAAACTGTTAAGCCTGTTGGAGAGTGGAATCATGCAGAAATTATTATAAAAGATGATGCCTTGACATTAATCCTAAATGGCGAAACGGTAGTTACTACAACTAGGTGGAATGATGAATGGAATAAGATGCTTGCAGGAAGTAAATTTGCTAAAATGCCCGGTTTTGGCTCATTTAAGTCTGGTCGTATTTCGCTTCAAGATCATGGTAACCAAGTATGGTATAAGAATATCAAGATAAAAGAACTCTAGATACTATTTAGTTTGCTTTTTTTAGAAGCCACAAGGACTAACCTTGTGGCTTTTTATTTATTAAATCAAGAATAAATTTTAAAAGTCTATTTTTTATAGCTGAATCATATAATGTCAAAAAGTATTAAATTCATCTTTCGATATTTTTAAAATAAAGTCCCACAACATGTTAAACGTAAAATCTGGTTTATTGTCATTGATTTTATTCATTTCAATGTCTGCTCTGGCACAAAACCGTGTATTGGTATTTTCAAAAACAGCTGGTTTTAGGCATAGCTCTATTGATGTTGCAAAAATTACTATCCAGAAGTTGGGAAGTCAAAATGGGTTTTACGTAGATACAACTGAAGATGCCAAAGTATTTACAGAAAATAATTTGAAGAGATACAGTGCTGTAGTTTTTCTA
>CAMCBE010000152.1 GCA_945872805.1 Chitinophaga pinensis
AATTTGCAATTTGTTCCTTGGAAGGTAAATCTACTCCTAAGTTTTCCTGCATTTCAAAAATCCACTTAATTACTTCTTGATTAGCTAATCCGTGTAATGGTCCGGCTAATCCATTCATTCCTGCAGCAAACGACAAAAACGGATCACTCAAAGCCGAGCCTACAAGGTGCGTTGTATGAGCCGATACATTTCCTCCTTCATGGTCAGCATGAATGGTCATATACAAACGCATTAGCTCTTTGAAGCCATCATCTTCGTAGCCCATCATGTGCGCAAAATTTCCAGCCCAATCCAATAATCCATTGGGTTCTATATGATGACCATCTTTATACTTTCTGCGATAAATATATGCGGCAATTCTTGGTAAACGTGCTATCAAATCCAATGTATCATCGAACGTGGCATCCCAATAATCTTTTTTACTTATTCCCTTTGCATAAGCCTTTGCAAAATGACTACCATTCTGTAAGGCCATAATAGCCACAACAAATTGAGTCATGGGATGTGATGAAACAGGCAATGCTTCGATGGTGTCAAATACATAATTAGGAACATGCGACCTTCTTTGCAATGTTGCAGTAACGATATCAGCCTCTTCCTGTGAGGGGAGCTCTCCAATTAACATCAAATGAAATAAGGCCTCAGGCATGGGTTCGCTTCCTCCTGGTACTTTTGGAAGCTTTTCCTTCAACTCTGGAATGGAATATCCCCTAAAACGAATACCCACATTGGCATCCAACAGAGAGGTTTCTGTTACAAGTCCGGTAATGCCTCGCATACCCTGGTATACTTGTGCAAGGGTAACTTCTCCAATTACCTTAGATCCATGATCTTTTAATAATTGCTTAATTTCTGCACCAACCAAATCTGCTTTTGCCTTAAACCGCTCTTTTATAGATTCCATCTCCTGAGATTAAATACTGAACACGTTAAAAAATGATGTGTAAAGGTAACCAAAGAGATGAAGCAATGAAAACAAAATCAGTTAAATAATTGAATTATTTTGGCGCTTTGCGGTATAAATACACCGTTAACCCACCAAAAATCATATTCGGAATCCATGCAGCCAGCAACGGATCCAGATCGCCTTTGGTGGAGAAAATAGTAGAAAATCGATCCGCTAGAATAAACACTGCACAAATAATGATCCCAATCGCCAAATGTCCTCCACTACCGCCTCTAATTCTTCTACACGCCAGTATTGCCCCAATCAGGGTTAACAAAATAACGGCAACAGGGGTTGAGTTTCGATGGGCATATTCCATTTCAAGTTCCTTCACCGTTTCCGATCCCCTCAACTTTTCACGTTGAATACGAATACGCAATGCTGGTGAGATCAACCTAGCCTGCATATATTCATCTCGCTTCAAATCGGTTGGATCAAATGATAGCTTTTTGAATAATTTAGACTCAAATTTTACATCTTCCAACAACCCATTAATCTTCCGTTCAATAACCCCGGTAAGCTTCCACGCTTTCTTGCTGGTATCCCACGCAATATGATCGGCCCTCAGGTTATAAACCACTTCATTGCCCTTAATCTTCTCCATGAAAAAACTATTTCCCGATTTATTCGCTGTGTCATAATAGCGAATTCCAGCATAGCCAAAGGAATCGGTTCTCATGTACATCGTTGAACTATTGGATTGTGGCGTATACCCCCTAGTATACTTCGCTTCAAATGTAGTGCGCCGTTCATTAGCTCTAGGAATGACATATGCATTGCCAAACCATAGAATGATTCCAAGAAATATACCTCCAATCCAATAAGCCCTCAAGGTTCTACGTAAACTTACACCAGAGGCTAGAATAGCGATGAACTCAGACCTATTGGCCATTTTAGAGGTAAAAAAAATAACAGAAATAAAAACAAAAAGGGGAAATAATAAGGAAACAATATGCGGTATAAAGCCAGTGTAATACTGTAAAAAGATTTCTTTTGCCGACAGACCAGACTTAACAAAATCATCCGTCTTCTCACTCATATCAATCACAGTACTAACTAAAGTGAGCAGGATGAGTGAAAAGAAAAAAGTGGAGAGGAATTTTTTTAGGATATACCAATCAATTTTCTTCATAAGAATTCATCAAAAGTATCATTAAAAAATGATTCTTTTAGGGCAATCACTCGATGTCTTTTTTTAAGGTTTTTGCATAGGTCTCAAGACAACGTTTTCGAGCAAATTCATGTTGCACCATGGGCTGTACGTATGTAAGTGTATCAAATTCAGGAACCCATTTTCGAATATAAGCACCTTGCTTATCAAATTTTTCAGTTTGCAAAGCAGGGTTAAATACCCTAAAATAAGGCGCCGCATCACATCCAGAACCTGCCGCCCATTGCCATCCACCATTATTAGCCGCTAAATCAAAATCGAGTAAATGCTTTGCAAACCAAGCCTCACCCCACCTCCAATCAATCAATAAATGTTTTGTCAAAAAACTAGCAGTGATCATACGCACCCTATTATGCATAAATCCAGTATTCAACAACTCGCGCATTCCTGCATCGACAATGGGATATCCTGTTTGACCAGTAGACCATTTTTCAAAATCATCTTCGTTATTTCTCCATTGAATGTCATCATACGCTCGTTTGAAAGAAAGCCCTTTCCCCACACGAGGGAAATTCCATAAAATCATATGATAAAAATCGCGCCAAATCAATTCATTCAAAAAAATCTCTGACCGAGATTCAGCATATGCGGCCAACGCACGAATACTTATTGTTCCAAAACGGAGATGAACCCCAAGTTTACTTGTTCCTTCAATAGCAGGAAAATTTCGCTGTTCACCATACTGTGAAACAATCTGCGATGGGAATAACAAGGGTGGAAACGGATGAACTTGCTTAACAAAACCCATGGATTCAAGTGATACACTAGTATGGGACTGAACAGTATGACAATTTCCAAGATGTTTGGCAGAAGGATAATTCGGCAATGGGTTTGTTACTAAATGTGCTTTCCATTTTCTACTGTAAGGCGTGAATACAGTATAGGGAGTGCCATCGTCTTTTATCACTTCTGATTTTTCGAAAATAACTTGGTCTTTGAAGGTATTAAAGGATACGCCATGTGCTGAAAGCAGGGATTCAATTTGCATATCCCTTTCCAACGCATAGGGCTCATAATCGTGGTTAATGAAAACGGCTGAAAGTTGATAGCTATCCAATAGCTGAGTAAAAACATGGATAGGTGTATCAAAAAAAACCTGAATGCTAGATCCAACTTGTGCAAAAGACTGCTGAAGCGATTCAACGGTTTCATGAATGAATTGAACCCTCAAGTCGTGCGGCTTATCTAGCTTATCAAGAATAGTGGGATCAAAAATAAAAATAGGCAGGACAAGTTTGCCTGAAGTTAAGGCTTGAAAAAGAGCGTGATTATCCTCAACGCGTAAATCTCTCCTAAACCAAAATACATTTACCTCAGGTTTTTGTAGCATGTTCTATAAACAAGCAAAAAGGATGAAAGTTCTAAAAAAGAAAAATTGAATTGAACGCTTAATTGCTCATAGGCTTATTCTGGATAAGTCCAGATTTTACAGCATACATAACCAATCCGGCAAGCGATTTAGCGCCTGTTTTAACTTTGAGTTTATCGCGAATGGCCTCAACGGTGCGGGGACTTAATTCTACCAAATCAGCAATTTCTTTTGTGCTTTTTTCTTCACAAATCATTCGCAAAATGGCGATTTCCTTATCGGTAAGCTTTGCATCAATGGGTAAGGCTGCTTCAGCTTGGCGTTTAACCCTTAATCCATCAATTAGGGCGATATTGGTGAGTTGATTGAAAAAATATTCTTGTTCGTGTACCGTCTTTATCGCTTCATAGATCACTTCAGAATCTGAATTTTTAGTGAGGTATGAATTTGCGCCTAATTCCATGAGCTTAGAAATCATGGAATGATCATTATGCATCGTAAGCATAATCACTTTTATTTCAGGATATAACTTTTTTATTTCAGGTAAAGTTGAAATACCATCCATTACCGGCATTTGAATGTCCAATAAGATTACATCCGGTTGAATATGCTTTAAAACAGTTAACAATTGCATGCCATTATCAGCTTCTGCAATCATTTTAATGTCCTTGTGCATAGAAAGCGCAGTCTTAACACCAGCTCTAAACAACACATGGTCGTCGGCAATAACAACTTTGATCGGATTATTCATAAACGGTTAATTTGAATGGTCTTTTTAGGAAATATGGATTTAATCATGCAATGTTAGGCTATTTATCAAATTCGATATATCGTAGAACTACTCATTTATTTCCTAGTGGAAAACACGCATTTTCAATTTCGACAAAACAAATATACGCAATTGGTTGGATATCAGGAGTATAGACGAAATATTTAAGTGCGTACAAGACTAAAATCTAAAGTGAAGGTGAAAAAACCCGTGATCTATGTGTTTTTTCACCACAATTCAATGGTTAAAAAGCTGTCAGAAGTTATATTGCTTGTTTTAATTTTAAAATTCAAACTAAAAGAATTGACCTTAATATCAACACTAGCATACTGCATTAGAATACTAATGATTGTAATATCATTGGTTGCATTATTCAAAGGTCTCAAGATCTTCAAGAAAAGTAATCTGATAAAATTATTTACTTTATTAATCTTACTTTCTTTTATAGATGGATTATCATATTTTTTCCTGATTGATATTTTTTTAAAAGAAGAAATATTTCATGAAATATCCCCCATAATTCAAGGATCGTATTTGTATATGGAGTTTATTACTATCTGTATTTTTTTCACAACTCTATCAAAAAATAATTTTATTGATAAGAGTTTTCAGGAGTCATACACACTAATAAACTCCTCAATTCTCATATTAAGAAATATTATAATAACAACAGCATTCTTACAATCTGCCAAACAGGAAAATTTCAATCATAGTCAATTATCTAGAATAAAAATATCACATTAATTTGATGACTCTTCTCCAATCCATACCTACTTCAAATGTTTCAACTGTACTTTTCTTTGGTACATTGGGGATGCTTGTCTTAGCGATTGGACTAGTTGTATTCATTGTATTTCATCAACGCAAAGTCATTAAGTATCAGCAGCAACTCCAACACATGGAGGAAGAGCAACAACAAATTTTATTGAATGCTTCGATTCGCTGGCAAGAAGAAGAGAGACAAAGAATAGCTGCAGATCTTCACGATGATGCAGGTCCGTTACTCGCCACGGCACGTTTGTACCTAAATGAAAATTTAGTACACCAAGAAATGGCTGTTCAACTGCAAAGCATCTACAATGCTAAACAAATCATTGACGATACCATTCAACTCATTAGGAATATTTCTCATAGCTTAATGCCTCCTACCCTAAAGAATTTCGGGTTAGAGTCAGCAGTAAATGACCTATTTCAAAAAATTAGTGGGTCAGGAGCAATCAACGCAAGTTGTCGCTTTCACGATTACCGCGAACGCCTCTTACCACAACGAGAGCTTTTGATATTTCGCGTATCGCAAGAATTGGTAAATAATATTCTTAAGCACAGCAATTCAAGTTTTATTCACCTCACCCAGAATATCAGTGAAGGCAAATTCTACATGCGCATTCATCACGATGGCAAGGGAATCACACAGAGT
>CAMCBE010000153.1 GCA_945872805.1 Chitinophaga pinensis
AGCAAAATAAAAAATTTATTGATTATACAACAGCATTGTCAAAAGAAACGGGAATTCCAATTCTGCATGAAACACATAGGGGTAGAATGTTATTCGCATCACACATCACTCGAAATTTTATTGAAAAATGTCCTGACCTAAGATTGACATTAGATATTTCTCACTGGTGTGCTGTTCATGAAAGTTTATTGGCAGACCAAAAAGAATCTGTTCGTTTAGCCTTGAGTAGAACAGAACATATTCATGCGCGTATAGGACATCCAGAAGGTCCACAAGTGAATGATCCACGTGCACCTGAATGGAATGAGGTAGTAAAGCAACATTTTGAATGGTGGGATAAAGTAGTTGAACGAAAAAAAGCCAATGGAGAGCGAATGACATTCTTAACCGAATTTGGACCGCCAGATTACATGCCAACCATGCCCTATACAAAACAGCCACTTGGTGATCAATGGGCTATCAATGTGCATATGTTGAATCTTTTGAGAAAACGCTACGCTTGATGTTAACCCGTGAATATTGATTATGGCCACTTTATTAATGATTGATTTTGTGCAGTTGATTGGACGCCTACACCCTTTGTTAGTCCATCTCCCTATAGGTATTTTACTTTTTACAGCATTATTGAGATTGTTTCTAAAACAAGAAAAACGTAATGCAATTCAGTATGCGATCAACATTGCGTTGTTTTGGGGAACAATTGGTGCAGTGGGTTCAGTTGTTAGCGGATATCTTTTGTCGCAATCTGGTGAATATGACGAATCAATGGTTTCATCACATCAGTGGTTTGGTATTTCGGTAGCTATTGTTTCTGGTTTAGCATATTTTCTTAATAAAAAGCAACATGCATATACAAAATTATTCATGGCATTGCTGGTTGTATTGATTTTCATTACAGGCCACCTCGGTGGTTCATTAACACATGGTTCTGATTACCTAACTGAGGTTGCTCTTGGTGCTCCCAAAGAAAAAATAGATACACGAAAGGCGATACCCAATATAGAGGAAGCTATAGTATATACAGACCTCATCAAACCTATTCTTCAGGCTAATTGCTACGATTGCCATGGCCCCAATAAGCAAAAAGCAAAGTTGCGATTGGATATGCCTGATTATATTCTAAAAGGCAGTAAAGACGGTACGATTATTGACCCAAAACATGTTGAAGAATGCGCTTTCATCAAACGTTTATTCTTGCCACTCGAGAATAAAGATCATATGCCTCCCAAAGAAAAACCTCAATTATCTAAACAAGATTTAGAGCTATTGAAATGGTGGGTGAGTAGTGGTGCTGATTTTAGCCAAAAAGTTAAAGAAATTAACCAGACAGCTACTATTAAACCGGTGCTCTTAGCCTTGCAAACGGGAACTAATGTTGAAAAGGAACAAACAACATTCATCCCATCTGCTCCAGTTTCTCAAGCAGACCCAGAACGAGTAAGAGAAATTGAGTCAAAAGGGATTGCTGTATTCCCAGTTTCTCAGTCAACAAATTATCTATCGGTAAACTTCCTTGCAGTAGATACATTTTCAAGTAAGTCTTTATCTATATTAACTCCCATATCAAAACAATTGATCTGGTTAAAATTGAGCAATACTCCTGTTGCAGATGCTGATCTTAAAATCATTTCCGGACTGTCTTCAATTACTAGACTATCGCTAGATCGAACCTCAATATCTGATGCTGGATTAGCGTACTTGAAAAACAATACGTCACTTGAATACCTTAATCTGGTAGGAACAAAAGTTACAGTAAGTGGACTTAAGCAATTGACTAAATTGAAAAATTTAAAGCAGATATATTTATTTCAATCTGGAATTTCTGCGGATCAATTGAAGGAAATAAAAAATATTTTTCCCAATGCCTATTTAGATTCTGGTGGCTATAAAGTGCCTACTATCAAAGGGGATACAACGGAGAAGAAAACAGTAAATGATGATTAGTTCTTTAGCCTTTCAGTAAATCTATGCATCATCAGTCCCTTATTATTTTTCTATTTAAATCTACTTAATCGAAAAGGGGACAAGTCAAATTCAAGTGGTTTACCCGTAGCCATATCTGAGATTATTTCACCGATAACACTCGAAAATTTAAATCCATGGCCTGAGCACGGACTTGCAATGATGATATTGCTGTTGGAAGGGTGATAGTCAATAATAAAATCATCATCAGGCGTATTGGTATACATGCATACGCTTGAATTTATATAGGTTGAATCTGCATTGAAATATAATTTTATCAAGGACTTCATGGTGTTTATTTCATCATTCGTTACTTCCCTGTTTAACTTATTGGGATCGGCATTTTCCCCCTTATCGTGTAATGCAATTTTGAAACCATTTCCTAAATCAGGAAAACCATAAAAGTGTTCATTGGTATCGGTATTCCAAATATAAATTGGAAAACTAGGTATGGAAAAATTGCTTACGTGTTCTGTATTCAACTTAAACCAAAATAAAACTTGTCGACTCACCTGTAGAGGGATTGTTAAATCTGCAATTAATTCCTTAATCCATGCACCAGTACTTATGATTAGTTTGTGTGAAGTATAGGTGGCTTTGTCTGTGACTACCTTAATTTCAGTTGAATCGTGTTTAATTTCACTCACTACTTCTTCAAATCTGAATGTAGTTGTTTCTCCTTGTGCTAATGATAAATAAGCATCTATACATCGCTCAGGGAATAGAATACCAGCATTTTTTTCATAAACTCCATAGGTTTCCTTAGCCGGATGAAAAGCCGGAAATTTGTTTTTTATTTCTGTGCTAGTTAGTAATTCGCAGGTCAGATTATTGATGCGAGCACTTTCTAAGGTTCCCGTAACCACATGACTGTCTCTTTTTCCAAGCATTAGTCCACCCGTTTTAATCAACAGTTCTTTTCCGCTTGCTATTTCTATGTTTGTCCAAAGCTGGTATGCTCTTTGTAAAAGTGGCACATAAATTGGATTTTCAAAATAGGCCTCCCTAATAACCCTTGTTTGTCCGTGTGATGAGCCTTTATCATGTGGTGGATGAAAACGATCTAACACCAAGACCTTCTTTCCTGTTTTGGAAAGATGATAAGCCGTGGAACTGCCAAATGCACCTGCTCCAATTACTATGATGTCAAAATCGGGCATGGGAAACAGATTTTAGTATAATAAGTGAAAGATATCAATTTTAACAAAAATATGCGTTCAAATGAAATGATATCTCGAATCATTTAGTAAAATTTGTATCATGAGTAATTCAAGAGCTATATTAGTTTCTTTCTTTTTATGTGCGTTGTTGTTTGCTATATCATGTTCCAAAAATACATTGACGGGAAAATCTCAACTTTCTTTCATTCCAGAGAAAGATATGCAGTCGATGTCTTATACTCAGTATAAAGATTTTTTAAAAACCCATCAAGTATTATCACCTCAAAAAGATGCCAATGCTGCTATGGTTCAAAAAGTAGGGGCAAGGATAACAAAAGCGATTGAGCGGTATTTCAAGAACAACAACAACAGTGGAGCATTAACTGGGTATAACTGGGAATATAATTTAGTAAATGATAAATTAGTTAATGCATGGTGCATGCCTGGTGGTAAAATAGTAGTGTATACGGGTATCCTGCCCATTACGCAGAATGAAAATGCCTTGGCTGTAGTACTAGGACATGAAGTTTCACATGCATTGTTACAGCACGGCACTCAGCGCATGAGTCAATCCATGATCCAGCAAGTAGGTGGGGTAGCTCTTTCCGTGGCGATGTCAAATAAGCCAGCTGAAACGCAGGACATGTTTTTAAGAGCATACGGCATAGGTTCAACCGTCGGGTTCATGTTACCCTTTTCCCGAGCATGAATTGGAGGCTGACCAGTATGGATTGATATGGACGGTCATGGCAGGTTATGACCCAAATGAAGCTTTAGCTTTTTGGGATCGAATGGAAAAAAGTAGCAACGGGAATACTCCACCAGCCTTTTTAAGTACACACCCATCTGATGTAAAACGCAAAGAAAAAATTAAATCTTTCTTACCCGAAGCGATCAAGTATAAGGGAAAGTGAGCATGATTTAATTGTCGCCCATTTCCATAATGAGCTCAAAAATCTTCTCATACTCAAGCTCAGAGGCTGCTAGCTCTTGAACTATCGAATTGTATTTCTGTTCAGCATCCTGAAATTTAAGTTTATCAGAATAGATCTCCTGATTGGAGAGCGCTAATTCACTTTTGTTTTTTTCTTGCTTTAGTCTAGATATAGTAGTTTCAAGTTCTTCGAATTGACGTTGAAGCTTCTTTTTTTCCTTCTGTTTTTCTTTATCTATTATCGGGTTGTTTTTAGGAGCAACTGGAATAGTTTCTTCAGCTGGACTTACTTTTTTTTTATCAGGTTGTTGTGCTGATTTTTTATTGTTGTTAGTTGAATCTGCTTGTTTAGCTTGTTTTTCCATTCGTTCTTTCCAGGATACCCATTCTTCGTAACCTGCTTTAAACTCAACTATTTTGCCATCAACAATTTCCCATATTTTATTGGCAGTTTTGGAAATGAAATAACGGTCATGGCTTACTAGGATTAAACTTCCATCATATTTGTCCAATGCATCAGCTAAAAGATCTACAGAGTGCATGTCCAAGTGGTTCGTAGGTTCATCCAGCATCAGAAAATTTGATTTGCTGATGATGGTTTTGGCAAGTGCAACTCGTGCTTTTTCTCCTCCACTCAATACACGAATACGCTTGTCTGCATCATCACCACTGAATAGGAAACAGCCTAATACTGTTCTCAGTTCAAGGTCTGTTTTTTTACTACCTGCTGTTTGCAACTCTTCAATAAGGGTATTATCAAGTTTTAAGTGTTCCAACTGATGCTGTGCATAGAAGCTCTCATCTACATTATGTCCCCAAATGCGTTCTCCATCAAACGTTTCTCGGTCAGCAATAATTCGTAGTAAAGTTGATTTCCCTTTTCCATTTGCACCAATTAAGGCTATTTTATCACCACGTTCAATTTCAGCATGGGCCATGTCGAGAATTTCAATCGGACCAAACGCTTTATTTACCTCTTTTAGGGTACAAATAATTTTTCCAGGTACTTTTTCTATGCTAAAATTAATCTTCATGCTTGGGCGTTCAATAGAGGCTTCCTCTACACGATCAATTTTGTCTAATCTTTTTTGAACACTTTGTGCCTGTGCTGCTTTTGATGCTTTCGCCTTGAATCGCTCTATGAAACGTTCTTGTTGTCTAATGAAATCTTGTTGATTGTCAAAAGCGCGTTGCTGTAATTCAAGCCGAACCTCTTTTTCTTGCTCATAGAATGAATAATTACCTGAATAAATGTGGAGTTTTCGTTGGTATAACTCAACAATCTTGTTCACCATTCTATTCAGAAAATATTTGTCATGGCTTACTATAATAACTGCACCCTGATAATGAATCAGGTATTTTTCTAACCATTCAATCGAAGGTAGATCTAAGTGGTTTGTAGGTTCATCCAGCATCAACAAGTCGGGCTTCATAAGAATCATCTTAGCAAGCAATACCCTCATTCTCCATCCACCACTGAATTCCTTGTATGGCCTAACAATATCTTCTTGCTTGAATCCTAGTCCATGCAATACAT
>CAMCBE010000154.1 GCA_945872805.1 Chitinophaga pinensis
AAGTAGCCTGCGCAATATCAACCCCAGGCTGATAGGCCGACTTCAACGCTGTAATTAAATCTGCAGCAAATGGAAGATGCCCCAACTCGCCTTCAATGTGAAGAATCAAATTCTTCACTTCTTTATCCACTTTCATTCTGCCTACAGCACCCTGTTGGTCTGTGTTCCATCGATATAACTTTCCGTGAATAGCAAAGCGAGAAAGTTCATCTAAGTCATTGTCCTCACTGCCGATGTAAAATACCGGAACAAAATATTTTGAAGGATATGCTTCCGACAATTGCTTTGCCAACACAATGGCATGCGCTGTTTTATAAATAAAATATAAATACCCTGTAAATATATTGGGTTGATGGGCAGTACAGATGGTGAATGTATTGTCATTCAAGAGCAACTCTATATGTTGCCTTTGAAGATCGGAGGATTCAATGTCCCTATACGCTTGTTCAAATACGCGATGAATTAATTTTCTATCTGTATTGAAAGAAGTCCGTGCTTCAATAGCAGAAGCAATACCCGCTAAATTCGGTTGATGAGAAAAGAAAGACGTTAATGTTGGCTCGTTATTCAAGTAGGCATGAATAAGCGATGAGAACTTTCCAGTTTCCTGATATTGAATATATGTTGCGGTTGCCTTCACGGATTAAAATTACGTAAATCTATAGGGTGATTTATAAAAGGTTGCTAGTCGACTACCTCGCCTTCCAAGTCGTAATCATATGCCTTGCTGATGAGTACATTCACAAAATCTCCAGGCTTCAATACTTTCTTAGAATGAATAATAACTTCATTATCTACTTCCACACTATCGAATTCAGTTCGACCAATATATCGGCCTGCTTCTTTTTTGTCCACCATCACTTTATATACGTTACCGATATAGGCTTGGTTTTTTTCAAAGCTGATTTCCTGTTGAAATTCTATGATCTCTTGTGCACGCGATTCTTTTTCTTCTGATGACAACGTGTCTTCCAATGTAAACGCGGATGTATCTTCTTCATGCGAGTAGGTGAATATTCCTACGCGATCAAATTGCATTTCAGCTAAAAATGATTTCAATTCATCAACATCTTCTCTTGTCTCTCCGGGAAAACCAGCAATCAAGGTAGTACGCAAACAAATTCCTGGAATTTTTGTACGGATTTCTTTGATCAGGTCTTTCATTTCCTGTTGCGTAATCTGGCGGTTCATGGCCTTCAACATTCGGTCACTAGCATGTTGTAAAGGCATATCCAAGTAATTACAAATATTCGGATGTGCGTTGATGGCATCAATGATTTCGATGGGGAATTTTGAAGGATAAGCATAATGAAGCCTGATCCAATGAAGTCCTTCAACGGCGGCAAGCTTATTCAACAGTTCAGGAAGCATTCTCTTTTTATAGATATCTAATCCATAATAGGTAAGCTCTTGGGCGATAAGCATGATTTCTTTTACACCTCGTTTCACCAAACGGTTGGCCTCGTCTACCAGCTCTTCGATTGTTTTGCTTTTGTGGGCACCGCGCATCAACGGGATGGCACAAAATGAACAGGTACGGTTACACCCTTCGCTGATTTTCATATAGGCATAATGAGATGGCGTGCTGAGCAATCGTTCTCCGAGCAATTCCGATTTATAATCTGCATTCAAAACCGCCAACAACCCAGACAATTCCATGGTTCCGAAATAAGCATCTACTTCAGGTATTTCGGCTTCTAGGTTTTGCTTATACCGTTCGCTCAAACAACCCGTTACAAATACTTTGTCGAGTTTGCCTTTTTTCTTCAATTCCACTTGAGCTAAAATGGTATTGACACTTTCCTCCTTTGCTTTGTCGATGAATCCGCAGGTATTGATGACCACGATATTATGGTCGAGTTTTTTATTTTCATGCACCACGTCGAATGCATTGGCTTCTAATTGTCCGCTTAACACCTCACTATCCACCATATTTTTACTGCACCCGAGGGTGATGATGTTGATCTTGTCTTTTTTGATTGTCCTTGTCTTCATCCTTGTCGTTTAGCTATGCAATCAGCTCATTGATAACCAAGGGGTTATTCTGATTTTGCTCCGCAAAGGTAATCATTCCATGAACTTAATTATCATTCTGAGTACTCATCTGCCATTCCGAGCGAAGCGAGGAATGACGTCAAAGAAAACCCCATCTAGGGAATTAATGGGTAAACGAAAGTTGCCTTGTTGTGAACAGTTATCTTATTTGATAATAATTGTTGTTAAGACAGATTTCGGTTCAGTACACTTATTAAAAGCTTTTTTACAGTTTCCATTTCATCTGCTTTACTTGAAGCAACAAATAGAGTCAAGCTAGCGAGCGCTTCATTACTGATTATCGGTCGTTCTTGTTCATTGAATAAGATACCATTTTGTTCAAGAAATAATAAAAAACAGGCTGCCGCAATTCGTTTGTTGCCATCAACAAATGCATGATTTTTTACTACTAAGTAAAGTAGCATAGCTGCTTTCTCTTCAATAGAAGGGTATGCATCTTTATTTCCAAATGCCTGTTTTATTTGATTTATTGCACTTTCAAAACTTTTGTCTTTTATTTTACCAAATACATTTGAATTAAATTCAGAACGCATTTCATCAACCAGATTCATATAGTTGGAAATACTCGGATATTTTATCTTGTATATATGCTTTCCAGAAGCATCCAATGTCTCATGATCATAATCATCCAAAAGTTTTAATCCAATTCTAAATTGATCTAACCATGCGTATGATTTAGTCTCATTAATTTTTTCTTCTATCGCTCTGTTTAATATTCTAATTCCATCATGCAGAATTCTAAGTTCTTTATTTTTTTGCTCAAGTCGTTTTGCATTTATGGCTACGCCTTCAATTAGATAATCCTTAAGCCTTTGGGTAGCCCATTGACGAAATTGAGTACCTCTCATTGATTTCACTCTATAACCTACTGAAATGATTACATCTAGATTATAAAGCTGGGTTTTATATTTCTTTCCATCTGCAGCAGTTGTCAAGGATTCCTTGACAACTGAAATAGCTCGTAACTCCTTCTCTCTGAAGCAATTATTAACGTGAAGACTAATATTTTGCTTTGTTTGACCAAATAGTTCAGCCATTTGCTGTTGGGTTAACCAAACAGTTTCATTCTCAAACTTGACCTCAATTTGAGTTTTCTTGTCTTTGCTCTTGTAAATGATTATTTCGTTCAATAGGATTAATTTGAATTTCTGAGGATTAGCTTATCAAATTTAATGAAAAGGTCAATCTGAATAAAGATTAAAAGAAGGAATGATAATTAGCTTACCGTTTTCTAAGAATATGCACGAACTCTCAACTCTCATTCAGCGCATAACATTTCCATTACCCATACATATCTGGCATTCCGAGCGAAGCGAGGAATGACAGAATAAAAAGGAGAATGGCATTGTAAAAAAGGAATGCCAATAAAGAAGGTGTAATAAAACTACCTTGCTTTACGAAATACTAAAAAGTCGTTCTACAAAAACGGACTTGTCGAATAGCATCAAGTCTTCTGCTTTTTCTCCTACGCCGATGAATTTAACGGGTATTTTAAATTGATTTGCGATGGCGAGTACGATTCCACCCTTTGCTGTGCCATCGAGTTTAGTAATGGCTAACGCCGTAACATCGGTTGCTGTTGAAAAATGCCTGGCTTGTTCAATCGCGTTTTGTCCGGTTGTACCATCCAGCACCAACAACGTTTCATGCGGCGCATTAGGAATCACTTTTTGAATAACACGCTTGATTTTACTTAGCTCTTCCATCAAGTGCGCTTTATTGTGAAGCCTACCAGCTGTATCGATGATGAGTATATCAACGCCTTTTGCTATCGCACTATTGACTGCATCAAATGCTATGGAAGCAGGATCACTGCCCATTTCTTTTTTAACGATGGGCACACCCACGCGTTCACTCCAAATCGTCAATTGATCAACCGCAGCAGCTCTAAATGTATCGGCAGCACCCAACATCACCGTTTTGCCAGAGGCCTTAAAATTCGTCGCAAGCTTTCCTATGGTGGTTGTTTTACCAACACCGTTTACGCCCACTACCAGCATCACGAATGGCTTCTTCCCTTCTGGCAAACTGAAGCCTTCTAAAATATTTTCTTTGCTGTCTATCAACAGCACTTGCATTTCTTCTTGTAAGATTTGATTCAGTTCGGCTGTACCGATGTATTTATCTTTTGCTACACGACGTTGAATCTGCTCAATGATTTGTAGCGTAGTGTCTACACCAACATCAGAAGATATAAGGGCTTCTTCAAGTTGATCCAATACATCATCATCAATCTGAGATTTACCCGCAATAGCTTTGGTGATTTTTGAAAAAAAACCTTCTTTGGTTTTCTCCAATCCCTTGTCGAGTTGTTCTTTTTCCTTGACACCAAATAATCGATCAAAAAATCCCATAGTCGTTAATTATAAAGGTCATATCGCATTAAAAAATCCGGTTCGGGTTCTTCAAAATAATCAAACATACAGGTTTCATAGACAACAAATCCTGCGTGTTGATAAAACTGAATCGCCTTCGCATTATGCTGCCATACTTCCAACCAAAGTACTTGATAGTGCTCTTTTTTAGCATAGTCTTTTGCTAAATCCACGAAAGATTTTCCAACGTGTAAGCCATGAAATTCATTGAGCACATAAAGCTTGGATAGCCTCAAGCATTTTTTATCTGGAATGCCTTTAGGTTGCATTTGTCCATTGAGTTTCAAAAACCCCACACTTTGGATACCATTTTTTGCAACATAAAATAAGTTTTGCGGATCCTGCAGTTCAGTTTTGATGACATCCAACGTGAGGTATGCGTCGATGTATTTTAGTATTTGAATTTGGTTGGTGTTCGACGCTTCATAATAGGTTTCAATGAAAGTCTTCCTTGATAGCTCGGTGATATCAAGGGCGTCTTCTGGCTTGGCTCGTATGAGTTGAATCGAATCTTTCATGGCTATTAACACAAAAGCTGTTCCGATAGTGATAACGGAACAGCTCAGGTTTGAAATTCAAATTAAGTATTACTGGGCTAAGAAATCCTTTACCTTATCCTTGTGGATAATAGACTCCTTAAAAGTGTAAGCGCCTGTCTTAGGGCTTCTTACTGCCTTAATTACTTTTGTCCAGTTCTTCGCTTCGGCAGAAGCCTTAAGATCTTTTACTTTCGAGTTTTTGGAAGCTGATTTTGCCATGATTATTTAATTTCTTTGTGTACAGTATATTTTTTCATGATGGGGTTGTATTTCTTCAACTCCACACGCTCTGGGGTGTTCTTTTTGTTCTTAGTGGTTACGTACCGACTAGTCCCAGCCAACCCGGTGTTTTTGTGCTCGGTACATTCCAAGATTACCTGTACCCTATTACCTTTCTTAGCCATTTTAAGTCTTTATTTTCAGTGATTAAATGCTTACGCCTTCTGCCCTAAGTTTCTTAACAACACTATACAAGCCGTTTTTGTTGATGGTACGAATTGCGTCTGAAGAAAGCTTCAACGTAACCCATTTATCCTCTTCGGCTAGAAAAAACTTCTTTGTTTGCAAATTCGGCAAAAAACGACGTTTTGTCTTAATATTTGAGTGCG
>CAMCBE010000155.1 GCA_945872805.1 Chitinophaga pinensis
ATCAGCACCATTTTTTACATCCAATGGATGAGAGAAGTTTATTTTAATAAACTGCCTCTTCACATCTAAGCCGATTGGAATGATTGACTTCTTCCCTTGATATCTAATTCTATAAAACCCACCTAAATCTGGTTGTGTAGAACCCCACGCTGATAGTCCACATGCATATAGCTGTCCATCTTTAGGATTAAAACGTCCTCGCATCACACCAGTAGAAAATCGTGGAATAGGCAATTCAAATATGCCCCCTTGCATTTGAGTGCCCACTTTTTCATGCGGAACGATAAACACCTTCCCATACCCATATGAAAAACTTAACAGGCTTCCATTTAATGGACCCCACTGTTTACTATCTACCCATAATAACTCTGATGGAGATTGATCCAAATCCCTTTCAATCCATACCAAAGGCTGCTCCATGCCTTTGTCCGAGCTATCAGATGAGGGTTTATAACCAAACATATTCCCATAAAATCTATCAGTTGGGTAAACCCAATTAATTCTGTTCATAGGATTCCAATGCCCTTCTTGATCTGTTACTATAAATGAGCCATCAGGATTTATACATACGCCATTAGCCGCTCTGAATCCATGTGCAATGATTTCTGTTTTTTGTCCATCTTTACTCACTTTCAAAAGAGTGCCATGTTGCGGAACCAGTGCACGCCTTGCATGACGTGCACTTTTAGCATAATAAAAATTCCCCTCTTTATCCGTTTGTAAACCCATAGCAAATTCATGAAAATGGTTGGTTACCTGATGATCACTATTGAAACTTTCATAGTAATCAATTTCATCATCGCCATTTAAATCATGAAGTTTAACCAATTGATCTCGACACGTAACAAAAATAGATCCATCAACCACCTTAATGCCTAGAGGCTGGAACATCCCAGATGCAATTCTTTTCCAAGATAACGTTCCTTCTGTTTTTAGAACGCCCTCAACTATCCAAACGTCTCCATCTGAAGAACAAATCACAGCTTTATTCCTATCCGCTAAAAAATCAATCCCACTCAAACGAAGTTGATTCTTCCATGGACTTTGATATGGCAACTCCATCCGATCAACTTGAAATACACTATCCTGATTTCCTTTTACAATAGTTGTTATGAGCTTCTGTGCATATTGAGCAGCACCGCCCTTGGTATACGCCAATAAATTTTCTGGCTTAGGAGAAGTAGTTAAACATTGGCTGAACGATTTATTGCCAGACTTCGAGATGAGTAATTTTATCATCACTGCTTTTGATGATGGGATTTCAAGTACAAAAAACCCTTTATCTTTTTTCAATGTTCCACCTTCCCCTACTATTGAAACCATAGCAGACGATGGAGCCACTCTCATTTTAAGTGGCGTTGTAGATGAACTAATATTTAATGTTCGTGTAAAAATGGGTGCATCTGGTTTCCCTTCAAGACCCAGCTTTTCTAATATAGAAGCGTTGCCAACAGTATAAGAAATAACGGCAGTATTTTTATACCGATAAAGTCCTTTGTACTGTGTCCATGAACGTGGCAGAGGCCCAAATCGTCTTTTATCCGATGCCTGAAATCGATTATCCGCAAAAGATCCTGTCTCTGGATTTGCCCAACCTGGACCAACGGGATTCGAAAAATGAATATTGCCTATCGTCCTAGGAGAAATATTATGTTGGCCATTAAATAAAATGGCTTCCCAATCAATAAAGCCTTTGCCCGTCCAGGCACCAGCAATTCGCATGAGGTCGTGATCAAAGATCATCCATGATGACCCACTGGCAATACCTCCAGCACCTTCGTCAAGTCTTACTGCAATACCCTTATATGCAAAGTTTGCATCAACCAAATGTTCATCTTTGAGTGGAGATGGCCCGGGAGAAATTTCCCTTGGCGGAGCTCCGGAATCAACAAGTTCATAGGTATTGATTAAAAAATTTCCGTAATCCATTTCGGTCCAGGCCTGTTGATCAATTGGATCTGGACCTTTTGAATTACCTACAGGTATGCTTCCTAGATATGCTGAATCAATTTCAAAATATTGATCTTTATTTTGCTTCAACATAAATTCTTCACGTATATAATGTATCACCTCATATTTTTCAATAGGCGTTAAATGAGTTTGTGCAGGCATTGAACCATATCCCCGTGTTAATGTTTGATATATTGAATACGGATCGTTACCTACTTTAAATTTGTCTTCCCAATACTTGAACGCTTTAGGGATAGAGCCCTCTTGCACTGGATTTCCATGACACGTGAAACAGGCCTTATTGTAAATCATTTGTCCCTTTCTCAACGATTCATCCCTATTATGTTGAACCGTATTTATTAGCCCTTTGTGGTCAATCTCTTTTTCAAATGATGGCAATTGTGATTCCGCCAGGGTAAATTTGACGGTCGGTGGCACATAGACATGCCTAGATTGACAAGCCATAAAACCTAATAAAGTAAAAGCCAGAATACCTTTTACTAAGGAGGAAAGTGATCTTACAAAATATATACTAGAGTTAAAATGTCTCATTCAGGTATGTTATTTACATTAAAATACAAAAAAATAATAACTATAGGCGTTGGAGTTCTGCCTGACAACCTAAAATCTATTGCTTACCCCTAATCAAATCCCTGAAATGAATCAATATGACATTGCAATAGGAGCACTAAGGATTTTATTCAATAGCTTTACACTCTAAAAGAATTACAAAATGAAAAAAATTTCAATTACCATTATTTTTATCCTAGCCGGAATGATCACATTCGCGCAAGATTCAAAAATATCCACGATAAACCCGACAAAAAAATTGATTACAGTAAATGCCGCTTGCGGAGAATGTCAATTTAAGATGAAAGGGTCAGGATGCACCTTAGCTGTAAAGATGAAGAAAAAAACCTATTTCGTAGATGGAACAACTATTGACGCCCATGGCGATGCCCATTCAGAAACTGGATTCTGTAATGCTACTCGTAAAGCTGAAGTTCAAGGAGAAGTAGTAAATAATAAATTTGTCGCTTCGTATTTTAAACTCATCGACGAAAAAGACAATAAATAAGTTTAAAGAAAAACACAGTTTTAATCATATATATGTAGATGGAGTAATATAGGATTACTGCGACTTCCCTACAAATTTCCAACTAACAACTCCACTTTCTCTAGCAATACCCCAATAATCAAATGATCCTGAGCTCCTATCCCCTGCGGTGTTTAATTGTACAGGCCCTGTAATTCCGAAATAACTACCGGCCTCTGCACGAAAAACATCTTTCAACGTGATAAAATCAGGAGTACTTGACTTAAACGAAAGTGCCGTTTTTGCTAAAACCCATACAGCATCGTATGCTGCAAATGCATAGGCATCTGGATCAATACCTGTATTCCCTTTGATAGTAGCAGCTATTGTGGAAAGAGATGGATGAGGTTGTAATGGCAATCCAAAATTTGGTGCCATAAAATCTGTAGCGATTGCAAAATTTGATGCGTCAACATCAGCTATCAGGGCAGAACTCAATACAACACCATCTCCCCCATACCAACGAACAGATGAAAAAACCGGATCAGGTAATGCTTGTTTGAAAAGATCTATACATTCATCAAAAGAAGCAAGATAAACTCCTACTGTGTTTGCACCATAGGCAGTAACTTGATCTTGTAGTTTAATTTTTAGTGCAGCTAAAAGTTCAGTAAAATCAGTGAGAGTAGTAGCATAGGGTGTCATGGCCTCTAAGGTTCCACCAAACGCAGAAAATGAATTTCCGATACGCTGCTGAAGCCCTTTATTCCCAGCATCATCTCTCGCAAGGGTAATTAAATGTGTCCTGCCTGATTCAACTATTGTTTGTGCCAAGGCATTACCCTCAACAGAATCACCAGGACAAAAACGGAATATAGCATCCCCTGCGATAGATAGACTACTTGCCGTACTACCTTGACTAACAACTAGGATCTTGTTCGCATCTGCACTATTTTTAATAGCAGCAACCTCAGCACTTGACTGAGGACCTACTACATAATGAATATTTTTAGCGAGAGCATCTTTCAACGCTGCCTGCGCTAATGCAGTATCGAGTTTAGTATCATAAAAACTAGCTGAAAATCGTGTAGAGGAACCGACCTGTTGCAAATATGCATTAACATCACTAACTGCTAATATGATAGCTTCTTGTGAAGTTAATCCCAAACTAGACCAGTTGCCAGTAAGTGATAATAATCCAGCTATAGGAATAGTATTATCTTGAACAACTGTGTCTGATTTTTTACAAGAAATACCTAAAAAAAATAGTGCTAAAAAAACAAGTGATAGATTCCGTATTGGATACTTTTTATATAAATTATCATGCAAGATAATGATATATTTTTTGACGCTTTACGTTGAGATGAATGATCTTAAGAAAAATGCTAATGTTTAAAAAACATGAAGATCGACCCAACAAGAGTTAACAGCATTACTAAC
Source organism: Chitinophaga pinensis (assembly GCA_945872805.1). Lineage (GTDB taxonomy): Bacteria > Bacteroidota > Bacteroidia > Chitinophagales > Chitinophagaceae > Pollutibacter. Next base: position 4,427 of record CAMCBE010000155.1, read on the forward strand.
TTTCTATACTGCTCGTCTTGTATTTTTGCAACCAATTTAATTCCCAGTATAAAGCCTAAAGCCAAAGTGGGTAACAAAATTGTATCCACTTTTAAACTTTGAAGATGTATATTTTTCCAATAAAAAACTTGAAACGGCAGTTTGAATAAATTGACAAATAAAAATACCCACGCTGCTGTGCCAATGAAATCATTTTTCGGTAACCGCATAGCTAAAAAATAGAGGTTAGAAAATGCTCCAGCCAAATTCCCTAGCATTGTTGTAAATCCAGCAGAAACACCGGTTGCAATGGTAAAAGCAGGATGTGTTGGCACTTTTTCAGATTTTCTGTATTCCATAAAAAGAACAATGAAAATAGTAACAAGTATAATGATGGCCATTATCTTACGAAAGAGCTGTTCATTCATGTCTTTGCCAAAATAAACACCCAGCAATACGCCAATAACCATCCAAGGTGTTACTTTCCAAAAATACTTCCACTGTGCATGACGATTATAATATAGTACCGCTGCAACATCAGCCACACACAGCAAGGGTAAAACAATACCCGTAGAAGATTTTCCACCAAAAACAAATGCCATAAGGGTCACACTCAACATATCCAGCCCTTTTAAACCGGCTTTGCCTAAGCCAATTATGAAGGAGGCTAATAAAATAAGGATCCAGTCGAATGCAGGATAAGATGAGAATATGTTCATATAATCTTAAAAAAGCAATTTACAGATTAATGATTTGAATACTCCTTCTAATTAATAGAAAAATAGGTTGGGGAAGGGATAGAAAATGTAAAGAATATAACATATTCTACTGTGTTGAATATATTTGAACTAGAAACGTCAAATATGATCTAGTCAATACATAATATTATTTCGGCAGGGGCATTATTTCTTGTTCCCCATCTCCTAATAGCACAAGATCAAAACAATAAAAATCAGAAGGCACCTATTCGTTGTCAAGAAAATTATTTTACAGAAAAGGAAGGCGCTGAATTTCTTAATGCAGCCACTCCTCATAATTGAGCACAATGGCATAAAAGTTGACTATTTAATAGGCGTACAATGTTCTGCAAGAATTTTAACCTGGCCATTGTGCTTGACAATAGTAATACTACAACGTTGCTTATCATTAAATTCCTCCCCATGATAGAG
>CAMCBE010000156.1 GCA_945872805.1 Chitinophaga pinensis
GAAGAAAAATAATCTTATTCTCAATCTCTTTATGTGTAATATGAAAATTTTTGACGCGTAGTAAATAACCCTCCAGGTCATTCATCTCATGATAATGTGTAGCAAAGAGTGTTTTAGGCCTTAAGGTTGAATCATGCAAAAATTCCGCAATACTACAGGCGATTGAAATACCATCATAGGTAGAAGTTCCTCTACCGATCTCATCCAATAACACAAGACTTCTAGAAGAAATATTATTTACAATGCTGGCTGTCTCATTCATTTCTACCATAAAAGTTGACTCTCCACCACTGAGGTTATCCGAAGCACCAACACGAGTAAAAATTTTATCTGTAATTGGAATTGATGCTGATGAGGCAGGAACATAGCTACCAATATGTGCCATTAAAGTGATGATAGCCGTTTGCCTCAACAATGCACTTTTCCCGCTCATGTTTGGACCAGTCAATATAATAAGCTGGCAATGATCTTGGTCAAGAGTCAGATCATTAGAAATATAGGTTTCCCCAAATGCTAAAATATTTTCAATAACTGGATGCCGCCCACTCTTGATTACCAAAGACTGCTCTTGATGCAATGCAGGCTTACAATACCCATAATTTTTTGCGTTAAGCGCAAAACAACAAAGGCAGTCTATAATAGCAAGGACATTTGCATTAAGCTGCATCTGAGCTATATAATCCTGTAATTCAGTCAGTAATTTATCATAGATGCGTGCCTCAATTTGAAGCATTTTTTCTTCTGCCCCCATAATCTTTTCTTCATATCCTTTTAACTCTGCGGTGATATAGCGCTCGCCATTTGTAAGGGTTTGCTTTCTTATCCACTCTACAGGCACTTTGTTTTTCTGTCCATTACTCACTTCTAAAAAATAACCAAATACATTATTAAAACCAATCTTCAGATTATGAATGCCCGTAGCCAAGGCCTCACGCTGTTGAATTTGAACCAATACATTTTTTCCTCCAGTAGCAAGGTCTCTATATTGATCAAGATCCTCATCAATTCCTGTGGAGATATATCCCCCTTTCACGGTTTGGGCAGGGGCATCATCTACAATTTCACGGGCTATTTTTTCTTGGATGTACGCACATGGGTTCAAATTATCAGCCAACCTAGATAAATAATCATTTGAGAATTCGCCTTCATAGGCTTTTATAACTTGAATTTTTTGAAGACCACGAGATAATTGTTGCAACTCCCTAGGACTTATTTTCTTTGAAGGAATCTTACTAACCAAGCGTTCAATATCCCCACATGCTTTTATGCATTGACTAACTTTATCCACCCACTCTTCATGCTTCATCAAATCATTCACTAAATCAAGTCGCTCATTGATTTTTTGAATATCCACTAATGGCATAAGGATCCAACGACGCAATAATCTTGCGCCCATTGGAGACACTGTATTATCTAATGCTTGAAGTAATGTTTTACCGTCTTCAGCAGCAGATCGAACGAGTTCAAGATTTCGAATTGTAAATTGATCCATCCACAAATACTCATCTTTATTTATGCGATGAATGCCAGAAATATGATGCACGTTGGGATGCACAGTGTCTTTTAAATAATGTAATATGGCACCGGCTGCCGTAACGCCGTCATTAAAATCATCAATGCCAAATCCCTTTAATGAATGAGTACCGAACTGCTTCAATAAACTTTCTTCTGCATAACGGTTATCAAACACCCATGGATCTAAACAATACGTATAAAATTTCTTGCCGTATAAGTCTGCAAAAAGATCTTGTTTTCCTTTTTGAAAGATCACTTCTGCTGGTTGAAATGTTTGCAGAAGCTTGTCAATGTATTCACTGTCTCCTTGTGCAACAAAAAACTCCCCGGTAGAAATATCCAGAAATGATACGCCATTTAATACCTCACCAAAATGAATGCCTGCCAAAAAATTATTGCTCTTATTCTCGAGCAACTTATCATTAGTAGCTAATCCTGGTGTCACCATTTCAGTAACCCCACGCTTCACAATACCTTTTACCGTTTTCGGGTCCTCAAGTTGATCGCAAATGGCTACACGAAATCCCGCTTTGACCAATTTGTGTAAATACGTATCCAATGAATGATGCGGGAATCCAGCTAGTTCAAGGGATGAGGCTGCGCCATTATTTCGCTTAGTAAGTGTAATCCCCAATATAGACGAAGCCTTAACTGCGTCTTCACCAAAGGTTTCATAAAAGTCCCCAACCCTAAATAATAGAATGGCATCAGGATATTTTTGCTTAATCGCCCCATGCTGTTGCATTAGAGGCGTTTCACTTACATTTTTTGTCATATATAGCTACTATCTGAAGAAAATCAAAAGTACGAAAGCAAATGATTCAGAAGAAGAACTAAAATACAGCTAAGACAAGAGAAAAAACGACAAAAATCAGTATTAAGTTAATCTAGCTGCTCTGTCCTATGATTTAGGTCATTTGTCAAGCTTAAAATACCCCCTATCTTTCCAACTTACCTATGTATTCCAATAGCCAAATAAAATCATCCTATACCTTTCATAACAACGTAACACTATTAAAAGGTGGATTACCTTACTTTTCTAAATTAATTGATCTAATCGAAAACGCAAATTCATCACTCCAACTGCAATTTTACATTTATGAGGAAGACGACACGGGGATAGAGATTGCAAACCACCTAATCCAAGCTGTTGGGCGTGGAGTCGTTGTGCAAATTTTACTTGATGGGTATGCGTCAAGAAGACTCTCAACAAATTTTAAAAAAAACCTCAGAAGCCAAGGCACTCGATTACGCTTTTTTGAACCAATCCTAAAGAGTTTGGCAGAGTGTGACAGTTTAAGGTCAGTTTTAAGAACAACTGGGCCAGGATGTATCAACGACAAGAGATATTCTTTTTTCTAGGGTTATGCCACTGATGACAATCGCTTCAGTTAATCAACATGGTCATGCTCAACCAACAGAAAACACCATTATAGAAGACGATAGAATAAAACCAGTGATGTTCAAAATCAGGATAAATGAAAAACAGGGAGGTTTGAAAAAGTATAAATTCAAACTACGCTCATTATGTATAGAGGAAAATAAACCAATCATTATTTCATGACCCGATTCATCCACTAGTAATGTTTAATTTTATGAAAAATATCCTCAACAATTTGACAATTCAATAATTATACATTATTATTATTATAATAATATGCAAAAAAACTATGATCAATTTCTTGCATTTAAAAAGAAAAATAATTAAATTCCTTCTTAACCATTTTAGTAAACAGTATATTTTATCTTACTACTAAAATCTTAATTAGATTTCAAAAATGACCTACAAACGTTTAAACAACATGACTGGAATGGATCCTGTACTCAACAGGAGGATTTCAAGCATTTTTTTGAATGAATTTGAGGCTTTTCTAAAAACTCTTTCCGAGCTACCAAACCATGAAAATGGAGATGTATTTCAATTTAGTCTACATAAAATCAGATCAAGCTTAGTGATTTTTGAATTAGACAATGTGATAAAACTTTACGACAAGCTTTCTACCCGAAAAAGGGAAGGTGAAGAAATTTCTCAGGATGATTCAGAACTCCTCTTCGCTTTAGATGAAACAAAAAAGAACATTGAAAAAGTAGGGGAATTTTTAGCCAACCAATAATAACCTAAATCCCTTTAACAGCATTCCTGTAATATTTATTAAACGCTTCTAATCGATTATCTACTTGAAGCTTTTTGTAAATAATACAAACATATTTTCGAATAGTCTCTTGACTGATTCCTAACTTAACAGCAATTTCTTTGTATAATAATCCATTGACTAATTCTGTTAATATCTCCGCCTCTCTTGCAGATAATTTTTCTATTGCTTCATTATTAACTTGACGCTTCACTCTAAAACTAGCAACAACCTTATTAGCAATTTGACTACTCATGGGAGTACCCCCATTAAACAATTCTTGTATTGCGAGAATAATAGCATCTGATCAAAAGCATGACGTAATAAATAATTATCCTCTACCACGCAAACCATAATATGGCGACCATATTTCTGCATAGGCAAGTATACAGTAAGATTGAGATTCGAAAATATATAATTTAGAGAGCATTATAACTATACTCGACGTTATGAATGTTTAGACAGGGACATACACAACAAACTTTTCATGAAAGTACTCCTCAGGAAATAATGCCTGGATTTCAGTCACATGTGGACGTAGTCCCGATACTGCAATTTCCTCGGTCAAGTCACCCCCTTTTAAACAAATTAACCCATTTTTAAAATCTTCTAACTTTCGTTCATTTCGCAACAATGGCTTTGCCCACTTCCACAAGTCAGACAAAGGAGCTACTGCCCTTGATACAGCAAAGTCGAACTTCCTTCCCACAATAGCCTCTGCTCGGCCGTGATGAGCTTCTAGATTTTTTAACCCTATAGCAGTGGCAACCTCAGTAACTACTTTGACCTTTTTAGCTATTGAATCGGATAAATAAAAATTTACTTCCGGAAAAAAAATAGCTAACGGAATGCCAGGAAAACCGCCACCCGTTCCAATATCAAGTATGTCTAACCCCTCACTGAATGGGAATTTTGCCGCGATAGAAAGAGAATGCAATACATGACGCTCATATAAAAAATCAATATCCTTTCGTGATATGACATTTATTTTTTCATTCCACTCCGTATATAATGACTGAAGCATTCTATACTGCGCTATTTGGTGATCAGTGAAGTCATCAAAATAGCTAAGAATTAATTCCATTGGGTCTTTGGCTTCTTCCATATTGAGGACATAAAAATAATGTAATAAAAAAACATCCATAAATCCCAAAGCCAGAAGAATGGGAATAGATCCATTTCGCCAAGCTTTTTCATAGATTTAAAAAATACAAAAGCCTGTACCAAAAATCGTATTCCGAATGTTATAAGTGCCACAAGCCAATAAGACGTAAAAAGGCTAACTATAAGAGCAGGAAAATAGAAAAAGTGAGAGGCTAAATAGATTCCTAAAACAACCTTGTGCCTTTTCTTATAATACTTACCTGTTGCATTATGCCGCTCTTTTTGATTCATCCATTCGTTCCAACTTCTAGGAGGTGTTGAATAGGTAAAAGCATCCTTATCGATTACAACAGCGGTATTTTGGTCGGTAGCACATCCATTGATGAATAAATCATCATCACCACCAGGGAGATGATGGTGAGAAGCAAATCCTTTTTGCCTAAAGAAAAGCTCTTTTTTATATGCTAAATTGCGGCCTACTCCCATGTACGGCATACCGCCCAACGTAAACGAAAAATATTGCAGTGCTGTATGGAATGTATCAAATCGAACTAGCCAATTTAAGAGTCCCCTCCTTTTTTTGTAGGCCCCATAGCCCAGTACTATTTCTATTCCTGGCTTAAAAGCAGCCTGCATAAGACTTAACCAATGCTCAGAAGCAGGAATGCAATCAGCATCAGTTAAGAGCAACACCTCATGCTTGGCAGATTTAATCCCCATAGAAAGCGGGAATTTTTTTCCTGGAATATGCATGGCCTCTTGCTTTAATTCAACAATATGAAGCTGCTTAAAATCTTTATAGAGTCCATCAAGCAGGT
>CAMCBE010000157.1 GCA_945872805.1 Chitinophaga pinensis
ATAATTTCCTTTGGATCGGATTGGACAGTAGCACCAATTAATCCGCTTTATGGAATTTATGCAGCTGTAACGAGAAGAACTGGAAACGGACTAAACCAAAATGGTTGGTTCGCTGATGAAAAAATTTCTATTGAACAAGCTTTAAGAGCCTATACAATGGGTAATGCCTATGGTTCATTTCAAGAGAATAAATTAGGTATGTTAAAGGCGGGTATGTATGCGGACTTGGTTGTGTTGAATGAGGATTTATTTTCAATTAAACCTGAAACCATTAAAGATGTAATGGTATTGAGGACTGTCATCAATGGGAAAGAGGTATTTGTTTCTCGTTGAAGAAAGCATTACTTAATCACTTGATCATATTTTCTACTTCCTTGATCGCTTCTTTTTTGATTAGATATTCTAAGTAGCGTTTGTCTATTTCACTTCGAATACTTTGTATAATTAATTCCTCGCTTTGTAGATTGGTTTTAACCTTTTCATTGATGCTATTGATGGTCTCGCTTCTTACTTTCTTTTGGAGGCCTGTATTTTTGTCTTTTATCCCAAGAACATAATTTATCTCACTAATCACAGCAGTCTTATTCTTCTTGCTCTTAGTCAGCAAGAGCTCAATGAGAGCGATTTCAGCTTCTGTAAATACAACCTCATCTATTTTTCCATCTGCTGTAATTTTTTGTGTAGTAGTTGTTTTTTTTCTTTTTGATAAGAAAAATCCCCCAATTATTAAAATGCCCATGGGGATAAGGGGGTAGTAGAAATGGCTAAAATCGTCATATACGGAATATGATGCGATTGAAAAATTAGATTTATCTATTAGGATAGAATCATATTTTGCCTGAGTAGCATCAAGACTATATAATTTGTCATGGATTGCGTAAATGTATTTTGATGATTTTATTCTTTCGATTATTTCTGCACTTAAATCGTGATTCATGTGCATCAACTGATTCGTCTTGAAATCAATTAAGTATACTATATCTTTTGATGAAACAAGTATGCCGTTATCGTAGTCAATTTTGAATTGAATGTTATTCAGTATTTCGAGTGTTTGTTTATTTATTTTTCCTATCATGCTCCATGTTGACGTTTTCAAGTCAAGCGAATAGGTTTTCTTATCGGTGATTCGTTTATTATCTTCTATAATTCCATCATTGACTATGGCTTGAAAGGGAACAAGTATTTTTTCAGTTATCGGATCTAGCCATATCACTGCAGATGGAGTATACTGAAAGATGATTTCTTTGTTTAATGGAACTATATCCCAACGCATATTCTTTTGATTGAATTTTCTTAGTGTGCCATTGTTTTGTCCATCAGCATATCCGCCTTGGATGTAGAGTTCATTGTTAATGGAATACACGTAACTGTGTGTTGCATTAATCCCATGTTGATTTTTATTTATTCTTTTAAAACGAATAAGGCTGTCAGTAATAGTAGAAGCCTTGTATAATATACCGCCTTGATCTATTAGTAAGATTAAATCTGTTCCAACTTTTATGAAATGGTGCTCTGGTAAATGACTTAAGGATTTAGAAGTTTCTAAAAAGATATTTGACGCGATTGTATAGCCTGTCGATTCCTGTTTCATCAATGCGTTAAAAAAGGCATTGTTTTTGATTACAAGGGAACTGTTATCTTCTGCAGAAAATACAAGTAATGAGTTGAAGCTTAGAGAAAATAATAGGCAGTAAATGAATTTCATGAGTAGGTGCTATTCATTCTTATAATTAGTGTTAATTCAAGTTACTCAAATTTATCGTCCTTATATTTATTTAAGGTATATGGTTATGAATGAAGATGCTTAAACACCTTACCGTCTTTCATAACCCAATCAATTTTTTGTAAGGCTTCAATATGTTTAGTTGGGTCTTGTTTTAAAGCAATGATATCTGCAAAAGCCCCTGCTTTAATTTCTCCTATTTTGCCCTCTTGTTCAAGTAGCTCAGCAGCTATTGTAGTTGCTGTTTGAATCGCTTCAATAGGCGTTAGTCCCCACTCTACGAAATACGTAAAGTCCATGGCTTGCGGTTGAGTCCAATCATATCCGCCAATATCTGTTCCGTATGCCAATCGAACTCCAGCTTTCATGGCTTTTTTGAAAATCTCCGGAATGGATTGTTGGAAGTAAAGATTGATAGGACTTCCTTGCTTAGCCCTTCCCTCAGCAACAAATTCATTTACATATAAGGTTGGACACCAGAATACTCCTTTGCTTGCCATGAGTTTCATGCATTCATCATCCATACCCAATCCATGTTCAATTGATCTTGCTCCTGCATTCACTGCTGCAATGATACCATCCCGGGTCATGGCATGTGCGGCTAATTTTTTTCTGCTGCGTAGTGTTTCATCACCAATCGCATTAATTTCTTCTGGGGTGAAATTGGGAAGTGATCGATAGGATCCGTCAGCTAATTTATAATATCCCCTATCTGCATAAATTTTTATCCAATCTGCCCCTTGTTCAATTTGTTGACGAACAGCCCTTCTGCCTTCGTCTGCACCGGTAATTTCTTGTAGGCCTTTGGGCATTTTCAATTCCCATGCATAATCGGATGCTTTGATGGGGTAATGACCAGTAGTATTGATGGCGAGCGTGGATACAAACATTCTTGGACCGATAGTAATGCCTCTCTTGATGGCTTTCTTGATGTCTACGTCTGCGAATCCAGCGCCTTCTGTTCCGAGGTCGCGGATGGTAGTAAAGCCATTCATTAATGCACGTTCAGCTGCTTTGATACCTCGTATTGTTCTGTATGGAATGGATTCTTTGAGTACTTGCACATCATAATCTTCTTGTGTGATGTCTCCTTGTAGCAATACATGCGTATGGCAATCAATCATTCCGGGCATAACAAAATAGTCGCTCAAATCAATGATGCTGTCTGCTGCACTGGCTTTGGCGCCAACTGATACAATTGAATTGTCTTTTATCAGGATAAATTGCTTCTCTGCTACCTGTCCACTTCGTGCGTCTAATAGTTTTCCGCATTTGATGAGAATCGTTTTTTGAGCATTAGTAAATAATGAGGTTGATATCAACGCTAACAATATAAATTTCCACATGGTCTAGATATTTTAGAAGTGTAGTTATATTTCGATTTGATTTTTCTAATCTGAGTGTAATTTATTCCATTGTGATGAGAATAAACAATACTTCAACTCCTTCAACATATCTAAACATTACTAAACCTAAAATTCCTAATTTCACCCCATGAGTCTATCCGTAAACGAACACCTCTGGGGTGAAGGAATTCCAGAAATCAACGACATCGAAAAAATATGTTGGCAAATGCTCCATGATGGCGCTACCAATAGAAAGAGTGTTATGCATCAAGCAGTTATAGCTACTGCTGTTGATTCAGTTGCACATATGCGGACAGTTGTATTAAGAAGGGTTGATGTTGACACAAAAAAAATCTACTTGCATACAGACATGCGGAGTAAAAAAATGGATGACCTCTACCAGACCAATCACCTTAGCTGGTTGGTATACGACCAATCACAGCGTACGCAAATTAGGTTGGGAGGGAAAATAATCATCCATCATTTAGATGATTTATGCATTGAGCATTGGGGCAAAACCGGCCACCACAGCAGAAGATACTACATGACGGACCAACCACCTACAACAGAACTTAATCAAACTTCTACCGGACTCAACGAAGCATTAACTGCATTTGATTATACCTTGGAAGAGAGTGAAGCGGGCTTTCAAAATTTCGTTGTTGTGGAAACTTGCATTGATTGGATGGAGTGGTATTATACCCACAGTAAGGGAAATCGAAGGGCACGATTTACTTATCATGAGAATAAATTATCAAGCAGTTCTTGGTTGATGCCTTAATTTCTGGATAGGTTGTGAAATCCTCAGTTATAAAATGTTGCAGCGATTAGTGTTTCATCCCGGCATCGAGCGAAGTGAAATCGTCGGAAATGAGTGACGGGGTGGTAACTTTAACCCCCACCCACATTATAAATAGTTATCTGTTTTACCTTACATATCATCAAATCAATTACTGTTTCATTAACTTTGCCAATACAAATCAACCAAATGAAAAAACTTCATTCACTTCTTAGCGTTATTTTATTTTTTGTTGCTACGGTTTCAGCACAAGTAAATCCAAGTCAGGTTCTCCCTGCTGATGCAAAATTGACCAAAGGAACATTACCCAACGGACTAACCTATTATATCAGAGAGAATCAGAAGCCAGAGAAAAAAGTAGAACTGCGTCTCGTAGTTAAAGTGGGGTCCATCGTAGAAGATGATGATCAACAAGGTCTAGCCCATATGGCTGAACACATGGCTTTCAACGGGACTAAGAATTTCAAAAAAAATGACATTGTTTCTTTCCTTCAAGATATTGGTGTTGGTTTTGGAAGCGACTTGAATGCGTATACTAGTTTTGATGAAACCGTTTATATTTTACCTATCCCTACTGATAAGCCGGATAATCTTGAAAAAGGCTTCCAAATCTTGGAAGACTGGGCTCATCAAGTTACGTACCTCGATGAGGATATCAATAGTGAAAGGGCAATCATCCTGGAAGAAAGTCGACTTGGTAAAAGCGGTGAGGAACGTATGTTTAAAAAAGTGTATCCTGAGCTTTTCAAAGGTTCGAAATATGCTAAGAGACTTCCGATTGGAATTGATAGCATTATCAAAACATTCAATCCAAATGCTATCAGACGATTTTATGCAGATTGGTACAGACCAGATCTGATGGCAGTTGTTGTGGTTGGTGATATTTCAAAAGAGGATGCCATAAAAATGATTAACAAACATTTTGCCGATTTGAAAAATCCTGCTTCGCCAAGAAAAAGAGAATATGCCTCTGTTCCGGCTTATACGGAGAACTCTGCTATGGTAGTAACAGACAAAGAAGCTTCGAGTATTGATTTTGCTATTAACTATCCTGCCTTCCCTGAACAAAAATCCGGAACCGCTTCTGAATTTAGAAACAGTTTGTTGAGGAGCTTGTATACATCGATGCTTACAGTACGCTTAAGGGAATTGACTCAAAAAGAAAATCCTCCATTTGTCTATGCTGATGCTCAATTTTCAAGCTATGCTAAAAATTATAATGGATTTAGTGTTCAGGGCAGTACCGGCACTGGCGATGTAAAAAAAGGAATTGAAGCTACTGTGGAAGAACTTGAAAAAGTAAAGCGCTTTGGATTTAGTGAGCCTGAGATAGAGCGTGCAAAAAAGAATATTCTTAGCATGTATGAAAACGCTTATAATAATCGCGATAAAACGGAGTCCGGATCGTTCGCTGATGAGTACATCCGAAATTTCACCGATAATGAATCTATTCCAGGCATAAGTGCAGAATTCGACTTAATAAAATCATTCTTCCCTTCTATAACGGTAACTGAAGTAAATGCAGTGACGGACATATTCAAGAATGAAAAAAATAAATTTTCGGTTGTAATGAGTCCTGAAGCTTCCAGTACTATAAATCTTCCAACAGGTACAGAAGTTGTTTCCTTGATTACTTCAAAAGAAAATGATAAGCTGATTAAGGGATATGAAGAGAAATCCAT
>CAMCBE010000158.1 GCA_945872805.1 Chitinophaga pinensis
AAAGAGAGGGTATTTAAACAAAAAAGCGCCAGACCTATCTGGTCTAGCGCTATCATATTCGTTGAATTGATACTATTTCTTTGGAAGCTTATCAAAATCAGCAGCATTTAGTACTTCCCCGCTAATTTTTAACTCAAAAGGGGCATCAACACCTTTAATTTTCACAAAGATGGTTTTTTCAAATGGACCAGGAGCAGCTGCATTGAAACCAGCCTTTAACTTATCATCCTTGGCCTTCATAATAGGCTGCTTTGGCCAAGTAGGTGTAGTACATCCACATGACGCACTGGCCGTTTCAATAATGAGTGGTTCAGTGCCTATATTTGTAAATTGAAAATCATGCGTAACGGGTACACCTTGTTTAATTTTTCCGAAATTGAATTTAACTTCTTGAAATTTCACCAGCTCTTCTGCTTTTTTGCTTACGCTTTGGGCAAAAGCAGTAAATCCAAATGAGAACACGACAGCTAGGAGTAAAAGTTTTTTCATTGTTTGTTTTTTAATAGTTGGAGAGTGTATTTTATTGTTTTATCGTTTTTAAAGTTGCAATTGCTTGATTTAACGGTGCAGGCCCTTCTGGTATGGGCCAAACAGTACCCTTTATGGAAATCAACTGAGTATCGCCGCTATTTCCATATTGTACAGCAATTGTTTTCTCAAAGTTACCTACAGTAGCGGAATTATAGCCTATTTTAATCTCCGCTTTACCGCCTGCAGGGATTGCATCATGATTCCACTCAGGGGTGGTGCAACCACAAGAAGCATGCACATTATTTATGGTCAAGTCATGACTTGTTAAATTAAGTACTTGGAAACGATGCTGCACCGGCTTCCCTTGTGGAATTTTACCAAAATCATACTCTTTCTCTACAATGCCTAACCCTTGGGCAGGGGAATTTAAAACACCTATTTGTCCATATCCCAAGCTAGGAACGATTGATGCAAGTGAGAAAAATAGGATAAATAGGTATTTCATCATACTATAACGTAGGATAAAATTAGTTATTGTTTTCAATTTTACCGGATGAAGTAACGTTAAAATTGAAATACCCCCGGTTTCTGACTGCACTTATTTTATTCGGAAATATTCATCAAGAAAAATTATATAATTTTGTACCATGCTTAAACCATCTGAAAGAGGGGTCACTATGCCAGCATCACCCATAAGAAAGCTGGTTCCCTTTGCAGAAATCGCAAAATCGAAGGGTATTCATGTTCACCATTTGAATATTGGCCAACCTGATATTGAGACACCTCCCTCCATGATTCAAGCCGTAAAAGATGCGGATGTTAAAATCCTCGCCTATAGCCATAGTGCAGGCAATGAATCTTATCGTAAAAAATTAGTCGGCTACTATAAAAAAGCAGAGATTGAAGTTGACTTTGATCAAATCATTGTTACCACAGGAGGAAGTGAAGGAATTGTATTTGGCATGATGGCCTGCATGGATTTTGGAGACGAAGTGATTATTCCAGAACCCTTTTATGCAAATTTTTCCGGATTTGCTGTTATGGCCGGAATAAAAATCATACCAATCACATCACATATTGAAACTGGTTTTTCCCTGCCTCCTATATCTGAATTTGAAAAATTAATTACACCAAAGACAAAGGCCATTTTGATTTGTAATCCAAATAATCCAACAGGATATTTATACAGCAAAGAAGAAATGCAGAGCCTTGAAGATATCTGCCTAAGGAATAACCTTTTCCTATTTTCGGATGAAGCCTATAGGGAATTTTGCTACGATGGCGTAGTAACTAGCGCCATGCAACTTAAACGAATCCCTGATCATGTGGTACTCTTTGAGACGATTTCAAAACGCTACTCAGCATGTGGTGCACGTATAGGCGCATTGATAACAAAAAATAAACTCGTCTATGAATCGGTAATGAAATTTGCACAAGCACGATTAAGTCCTCCAGGCCTTGCGCAAATACTAGCCGAAGCAGCCATAGACCTACCAGATAACTATTTTGAAATAACTAAAGCAGCCTATTTATCAAGAAGAAATCTTGTAGTTGAAAGACTTAATAAAATGCCTGGAGTGTACTGTCCAACTCCGGGTGGCGCTTTTTATGTCATCACAAAACTCCCCATTGATGATGGCGATACTTTCTGTCAGTGGCTTTTGGAATCATTTTCACATAAAGGACAAACACTTATGCTTGCTCCTGCAAGTGGATTTTACATAACATCTGGACTAGGAAAAAATGAAGTCAGGATTGCTTATGTGATCAACAATGAAGAAATTAATCAAGCAATGGATTGCTTGGAAGAAGCATTGAAGGTTTATCCTGGAAGAATTGATTAAAATTTATTGGTAAGAAGAATACCCAATACCACAAATACAGATCCGTATAAAGTATGGGGTTCTAATTTTTCATGCAATAATAACACTGAAAGAATAAGAGCAAATACAGGAATCAAATTGTTGAAAACAGCTGTACGTAACGGTCCAATTTTACTAATCCCTTCATAATACCAAACAGCAGCAATAACTGTTCCAAAAAGTCCAAGATAGATAAGGGCCAACCAGATTCCTGAGCTAACATGAAGAGGAAACTGCTCTGTAGGGACAAAACACATTAACATTATCCATCCAGTTATAGTAGCCCATGTAGCCGCCTTAAATGGCTTCATTTCTTTTAGTGCATCGCTTGCGAAAAATGTATACAAGGCCCAAACCACAGGGCAGCCTAACATAAATGCATCACCCCATTGAAAACTAGAAATCAGTCCGGCTATATTCCCTCTAGAGATTATAATAACAACTCCTATAATAGACAATATCGCACCTAATAATCTAATTGGGCGAACCCTCTCTTTGTATCGAATCGAAGAAAGAATCATTACAAAAACGGGATTTAAGGAGACCAATAAAGCACCATGACTAGCAGGCACCAATTTCATTCCTTTGAAGAAAAAAAAACTGTACCCAAAAATTCCTGTAAGCCCAAGTAAAGCAACTTGTAAGAATTGTTTTTTAGAAAGGCGAAAGGTATTTTTATCTTGAAAAAGAGCAATGGGGATCATAAACAAAATGGCAAATGCATAACGAAATGAAGCGCCAGTGAATGGCCCAAAAACCTGCGCAGCAATACGTGTACCAATGAATGTGCCTGCCCAAATCAACGCAACTAAAACAAGTTTAAAATATATCACACTACAAATATACCGAAGAGAAGATGATGTTTAGAATTGAATTTAAATAACAGTGAATACTAATCAAAATTAATCAGTGCTTTGATAACCGCTTGATCAGGCTGAGTAAGTGAGGAGAAATCAAATACAACTTGATTAAATGCTACGCTATGAGTAACCATATCAATCGGATTGACTTCGTTGTTTTTTATAGACTGTATTACTTTTTCAAAATCAAATCGTGTTGCATTTCTACTACTCATCAATACTGCTTCTCGTTTATGAAACTCAGGATGACTGAAAGATATGCTACCAGTTTGTAGTCCAACTAAAATATATTTACCCGCATGAGCCATATAATGAAAGCCATTATTAATTGCATTCAAATTACCCGTGGCATCAAAAACGATTAATGCCATAGAAGCATTTGTCATGGTGCTCAATACCTCTGAGGCATTTTGTGTTGAAACATTAATACTATCTGGAATACCGAGTACTTCTTTTACAAAATCTAGTCGATGCGCATTACTATCCATTACGATCACCCTTGCACCAGCAAGGCGTGCATAGTGAATAACTCCAATACCAATGGGTCCGGCACCAACAACCAACACATCGTCGCCATGATGAATTTCAGCCCGATCAACGGCATGACAACCAATCGAAAGGGGTTCAACCAATGCGAGTTCATCTATCGACAGGCCCTGACTTTTTATCAACAAAGAAGAGGGAACCAAAAAATATTCAGCCATTGCTCCATCACTATGCACCCCAAGCACATTTAACGAACTACAACAATTGGTTTTACCTTTTTTGCAGGCAATACAACTGCCACAACTTATATATGGTATAACGGTAACTAATTCGCCACTAGTAAATCCTTCAGCATCTCCCTCAATAAATTCAGCAGCAATTTCGTGACCTAAAATTCGCGGATAGGTAAAAAAGGGTTGCGTACCGTCGAATGCATGCAAATCAGTACCGCACACTCCAATACGACGAACTCGAATTAAGGAAAACCCTTTCTTCAAGGTGGGCATCTGCCTCTCTTCGTATGTTAGACTTCCCGGAGTACTGCAAACAATAACTTTCATCGTAAGATTATTCAAATGAAAATAACCAATTAGATTGAAAATTCAATATGAAACACTAAATTCAATTCCTTAAAGAACTTGTATGAAAAAAAATATTTTAATCGCCTTTCAATTTCTTCTAGCACTAAGTATAAGCGCTCAGGTAAAGCAAATGCCAGCATATCCGTTAATTACACACGACCCTTATTTTAGCATATGGTCCTTTACAGATAATATAAACGAGTCTTCAACAAAACATTGGACTGGAGCAGAAAATTCATTGGTTGGGACGATTAAAGTTGATGGCAAAGCATATACATTTTTGGGAGAGTTCACATATCCTATCGAAACAATTCTTCCAACAGGTTCAATCAATCCAGTAAGTTGCTTATTTACAGAAAAAGATCCGGGTGCAGGATGGATGAATGAAAACTATGACGACAAACAATGGAGTAATGGCAAAATGCCATTTGGTGATGGTTGGAATGATGCGGCGGCCACACCATGGAAAACATCAAGTATTTGGGTAAGAAGAACTTTTGAGTTGAATGATATCAATATTGAAAAACTTGTCCTTCAATTAAAACATGACGAGGATGTTGAAGTATACATCAACGGAATCAAAGCATATAGCTGCGCCGATTTCAGCATAAGCGTTAAAGAATTTCCATTATCTGACGAAATAAAAAAATCCTTAAAAAAAGGAAAAAATATAATGGCCTTGCATTGTATTAATACACATGGCGACTCATGGGTAGATGCAGGACTTGGAAAACAGAAAAAAACAACGGGTCAGTTGAAAGCGAAACAACTCGACGTTAATGTTACAGCCACTCAAACAACCTATCGATTTGCCTGTGGCCCCACAGAACTTAGTGTAAATTTCACATCCCCACTTATTGCATCTGACTTGGATTTGCTATCTAGACCCGTCTCCTATGTTCAGTTCAGTGCAAAATCGTTGGATGGCAAAGAGCATAACGCTGAGCTTACTTTTGCTGTATCAGGCGATATAAGCAAGGATGAAAAATCTCAATCAATAGCCTTTGAAAAAGGTCAGTATGCCAATATAAATTATATAAAATCCGGCGTAACAAATCAAAAAGTTCTAGGAAAATCAGGAGATGATGTTCGTATTGACTGGGGACATGCTTATTTAGCCACTTCAAATTCAACCATTCAACTTTCTACAGTTTCTATTGATAAGTTGTTAAGCATTATTGAAAATAAAAAGGGAAATGCTAATAAAACAGCTAAAGAACAATACTTAGTTAGCTCAATGAAATTGAAGATTGGCTCAGATAAAACGCCATCATCCAT
>CAMCBE010000159.1 GCA_945872805.1 Chitinophaga pinensis
ATAATGACCTCCTAGCAGAAAACTTAATGGATGATGGAAATAAAATATGGATTATTGATTACGAATATGCTGGACAGAATGAAGCATCATTTGAAATTGGAAATTTTGCCCATGAGGTCGGATTGAATGATGAGCAATTAAATGAGTTCTGCCTCCATTATTGGAAAGAGAACGTCAAACAAAAAGTGGCTCGTGCCAAAGCATGGTCGATTATAGCACGATACGGATGGGTATTGTGGGCCTCTATTCAAGATGCAACTTCATCCATAACGTTTGATTACAAATCCTGGGGAATGAAAAAATGGAATAGTGTACTTCCTGAATTACAAGGAGAAGTTTATTATGAAATACTAAAAAAACTTAAATAAATTTAATGCATGAATAATTTACCTGAACGCGCAAAGATTGTCATTATTGGAGGTGGTGTAGCTGGTGCTTCTATAGCCTATCATCTTGCCGAAAGAGGAGAAACAGATGTAGTAATTTTAGAGCGAAGCGAACTTACAAGTGGATCAACATTTCACTCTGCAGGATTGGTAGGACAATTAAGGGGATCAGTATCACTAACATCCATGATGATGTATAGTGCTTCTTTATATAGAAAATTAGCAGGCAACCCAGATACTGATCCAGGTTGGGTAGAATGTGGCGGAATTAGATTGGCTTGCACACCTGAACGTGTACAAGAGCTTAAAAAGCAAGTTGGATGGGCAAAGACATTTGGACTTCCATTGGAAGAAATTTCACCAAAAGAAGCTCAAGATCTTTTTCCATTGATGTCCACCGAACATGTTTTAGCCGCAACCTATTTGGCAACAGACGGATACTTAGACCCAAGTCTACTTTGTAATTCATTAGCAAATGAAGCAAAAAGAATGGGTGTAAAAATATTTCAACAGACCCGCGTTCTTGCTATCAATACAATAGATAACCAAGTAGTATCGGTTACTACAGATAAAGGCATTATTGAAACAAACAAAGTTGTAGCAGCTGCAGGACTTTATACTCCAGAAATAGGGAGGATGGTTGGGGTTCGAATTCCAATCATTCCAATGAGTCATCAATACCTTGTTACGACAGCATTTCGTGAAGTAGATAAAAGTACTCCGCATTTACCAACATTGCGTGACCCAGATAATCTAGTGTATTATCGTGAAGATGGTGCAGGACTTGTTATGGGTGGGTATGAGAGACAATCAGCTCCTGCATTTCTAAATGATGAACTACTTGATCAAGTACCATATGATTTCAATGGAAAATTATTAACAGAAGATTGGAGTAGACTGGAAGAAATTGCTGTCAACTCTGCCATGCGAGTACCTGCTATGGAACATGCCCCAATTCGAAAAATAATAAACGGGCCCGAGGCCTTTACACCAGATAATGAGTTTTGTATGGGCGAATCATCTGTTAAAGGATTTTTCGTAGCCGCTGGATTTTGTGCACATGGTATTGCCGCAGCAGGTGGAGTTGGACGTGAAATGGCAGCATGGCTATTAGATGGCTCACCAACGATGGACCTTTGGGAAATGGATATCAGAAGATTTGGACCTCAATATCAATCAACCTCCTACACACTAGCTAAGGTTGTAGAAAATTATGAATCATACTATGACATTCGTTATCCAGGAGATGATCGAAAAGCAGGCAGACCATTAAAAATGAGTTCGGTCTACGATTGGCATAAGGAACATCAAGCGGTATTTGGAGAAAAATCAGGTTGGGAAAGAGTGAACTATTATACATCCAATGAAGACAATTCTTATGAATCATTAAGACCAGCTGGTTGGGCAGGAAAAAACTGGAATACTGCAATTGTTACAGAAGCATTGGCAACCAGAAATAAAATTGGGCTATATGATGAATCATCCTTTTCAAAAATTGAAATCAGTGGTTCAGGTGCTCCAGCATTTTTAGAGTACCTATGTGCGAATAACATCAACAAAGGCCCTGGGCATGTTACCTATACACAAATGTTGAATGAACATGGAGGTATTGAAAGTGATGTAACCATTACACAAATTGATACAAATACCTTTAGGATGATATCGGGAACTTCCTTGAATAGTCATGATATGGCATGGCTAAAAGATCATCTTCCTAAAGACGGATCAGTTGTATTAAAAGATGTAACAGCCTCACTTACTTGCTTTGGAATTTGGGGACCATTATCAAGAGAAATGTTGAGTAAACTGACCGACCAAGATTTATCAACTGAGGCAATGCCTTTTCTCTCCATGAGAGAAACTAGCATAGGAAATATTAAAGTGCAGTTGGTGCGTGTAACCTTTGTAGGTGAACTGGGATATGAGATCTATGCTGATGTATCAAATGGCTTGGCACTTTGGGAACGACTTTGGACTTCAGGTCAACCTTATGGAATAGTATCATGTGGTTATAAAGCCATTGATTCATTGAGGTCCGAAAAAGGCTATCTCTATTGGGGATCAGATATTAGTCCCGATGAAAAACCAAATGAAGCTGGCTTGAATTTCGCTATAGCAAAAACTAAAAATTTTATTGGCAAGGAAGCATTAATGAAACATGTTCCAACCAAAAAACTAGTTACACTTATATTAGATGATCCTAGATCTATTGTATTGAGCAATGAACCTGTTAGTGTACATGGTAAAATTGTTGGTCGTGTTACTTCTGGATCTTATGGAGTTGCAGTTGAATCATCCATTGCATTTGCCTACTTACCCCTTGAGCTTACTACAGAAGGAACTGAAGCAGAAGTATTGGTGTTTGGAAATTGGATAAAGGCCATCATCAAGAAAAGCCCATTATATGACCCTAAGGGAGTAAAAGTTAAAACTTGATTTGATCAATGTATGCGGTCAAATTGTTTTAACTGGCCCTTTGAACCAAAATTTAACGGAGAGCTGCCACCATATCCATAAACAAATCAAAATAAAACCGACGAGTATAGGTGCATAGTTAACAGCCAACCAAGTAAACTCTTTATTCCAAGGGATAGCAGCAGGTTCAAAGGGTAAAATAAAATAACATGAGATGATCACAATTTCACTAATGGCAATGAGGTTCATCCATTTGTATTTTTTACCCAAAGTCCATTCTCCAGCAACAAATTTATTTCCTGCTTTCCACCTTAACCAAATTGGAATTAAAAAAGCGAGGTACAATCCAATAACACCAACAGAAACAACTGCATAAAACGCTGTGGGTATTCCTCGAGGGCTTTCCCATAAAGCGGGAAGGGTGATAATGATTCCAGCTAAAGCAGAACAACAAACTGCGTAAACGGGTACTTGGTTTTTATTGACTTTAGCCCAATATGCATGGCCTGGCACTACCCTATCCCTCGAAAATGCAAACATCATACGAGAGCATGAAGTCAGACAAGCAATCCCACAAAAAAATTGACCTACCGTAGAAAGTACGAGCACTAATTTGAACATAGCGGGCGATAAGGCATTACTTAGTATGGCAATAACTGAGCCCCCGCCATATGGATTAATCTTTAAATCAAAAGAGCTTACTATTTCAGGCTTTGTTGCAACATATAAAAAAGAAAGCAAAAGGATATATCCTCCAACAGCAGAATAAAAAATAGACTTCCAAATTCCTTTTGCCGCTGTTAATGAAGCGCCTTTAGTTTCCTCTGAGAGATGAGCTGATGCATCGTATCCAGTAATGGTGTACTGTGTTAATAAAAATCCTAAAGGCAATACAAAAAACCAATACATGTTACTTCCTTCAAAACCAGAATTATTAACCCGCTCAGTAAACATCCAATGAATACTCTGATGTTCAGTTGATGTAAAAACTAATATGAAAATTATTAGTGCCGCTCCAACAACATGCCACCAAACAGAGATATTATTAAAAATAGCTTGTACTTGGCTACTAAACGTATTCAATGATGTAATTAATATCATTAATATGATAAACCAAAAAAATTGTTGATTGATGTAATTCCCTTGCAAGAAATCAGTAGCATACGATAGCGAGTAGGTCCTGATGGTTATATTTAAAAAAGCAGCTCCTCCATATACAACTGAGGCTGTGACAGCCAGAAGACCTATTAGATTTAGCCACCCCGTAAAGAACCCCGCTTTGGGTCCTCCTAATTTCGATGCCCACCAATAAATACCACCTGAGGTTGGGTAAGCCGACGCAAGTTCAGCCATACATAAACCTATTATCAAAATAAATAATGATATCAAAGGCCATCCAATAGATATAGCAATGGGGCCTCCGTTATTCCATGCTTGGGCAAAGGTGGTAAAACATCCTGTAAGGATTGATATAACAGAGAAAGAAATAGCAAAATTCGAAAAGCCTGACCAAGTTCTACTAAGTTCTTGTTTGTAGCCAAGTGAAGCCAGTAACTTTTCATCTTTAGAATTCGAACCAACTTCAGGATTACTATTTTTCGTATGTATTCTCATCTTGCTAAAGATACTAGATTTCAATATCAAGAATAAGATAAATGAATATTAAACTTATCCAAACAATTCCATCACGGCTTTGCCTTTACCATCTGGAGTAGTATAGAATGGTCTTTTCTCAACTAGATAATGTGTTTGTGGATCAATACCCAATGCATGATAAATGGTTTGATGAACCTCATCAATAACTATTGGGTTTTCAATTGTTTTACAAGGACGTTCATCTGCCGTTTTACCATATACATTTCCCTTCTTAATACCACCTCCAAACATTAACATAGAACATCCGTCAGTAAAATGACGATGCATACCATAATGCTTAAGCTCTTCAATTACATTGGGTTGTTCAACTTGTTCTTGAACTTTAAGTTCAGGCCTTCCTTCAACCATCACATCCCTACTAAACTCACTAGCTAATATTACAAGCGTGCGGTCTAAATGTCCTGTTTTTTCAAGGTCTTTTATAAGCTGTGCAATGGGTCCATCAATTTGTTTTTTCATATCTGCCAAACGAGTATGTCCATTTTCATGCGTATCCCAATTTTTAAAGGGCTCATACTCCGTTGTAACACTAATGAATCGTGCACCTTGCTCAGTCAATCTCCGAGCCATCAAACATCCTAATCCAAACTTCCCAGTATTATAAATATCATAACTCTCTTTAGGTTCTTTACTGAGATCAAACGCAGCGGCTTCAGGTGATTTCAATAAAACATAAGCCTGCTCCATCGAACGCTTAAGTGATTCTTTTTGATAATCACTACCATACTCTCCCATAGCCCCTTTGCTTATCAAGTCGTTATACAATTGATTTCTTTTTTCAAAACGCACCTCATTCATACCAATAGGAGGCTTAACACTTTCAAGTCCTGCCGTAGGATCAGGAATTAAAAAAGGCCCATATTCATTTCCCAGGAAACCCGCAGTATGAAATGCTTTTAGTTCCTCTCCTTCACCAACAGTGAATCGCTGACCTATGCTAACGAATGGAGGAATAACTGGATTGACTGGACCTAACTCTTTGGCTATCCAAGATCCA
>CAMCBE010000160.1 GCA_945872805.1 Chitinophaga pinensis
AGTAAGTGAAAACTTAAATGCAGAAGTCATCAATCAGATATAGATGAAATCTATGGGGTCAACGCATCCCTCGATTGAATTGACTACTTACTTGACGGACTGAGACAAGTTCATCATATCGTCCGCCAAGAGGCCTGAAATAGACCAACACTAAGTATACATTTTCTGTCTCCCATGCATCCTGTTCAGTTGAGGATGAGTTAAATCGAATGGAGCCCGATTTTATTTCCTTCAACGCATATTGGTAATCGTAATATCCTTGCTTCAAAAAAAGATCAGTTTCATAAACCCCTTTCTGTGGATTATAGATCAATGTTGCCTCAGGGTCTTTGCCATAATTAGTTAACTCCCCAAAGACAACCAGATCTCCCGCCTCACGAGGAAAGCTATTTGTTGGTCGATAGGAAAAATGAACTTTAGCATAATCTGCATTCCAAAATGGATTGATTGTTTCAATCGTTTCATTGATGAATAGGCCATTGTTGTCTTTATAAAAAAAATATTGTTTAGGCAATCGTGATTGATCTTCTTTCACAAAAAGACTAAAACTGCTATCCGTGTTTTGCTGCTTTGAAATTCGATCTCCTAGCAACCTAAAACTTCTAAGATTGAGCCATCTATATTCTTTACCAGCCGGCATCAACATCTCGTTCTCATTACTATATTGAAGTAACTCCTGACGAGTGAAGGTTGGCATGCTTAATGTGAGCTTATTATCCCAACGGTAATTTTGGAGAATTTCAATACGGATTTGCTTTTGTGGGTAACGCACATCAAAATTTCGTGTATCCACTTGAACTTGAAAACGATGATGGGTTTGAAAATATTCTTGATTAAATGGTTGCGTTACTTGAATAGCCACACTAAGTTTGTTGTCAACTACTAAGAAACGCTTTGTAAAGGCCAACTGGCTAGTATCTCCATTTAAAAAAACTTTTAATACATAATTTCCTGATTTAATAGGTTGACAATTTCGATCAGGTAATGTGGCTTGATAATGCGTGTAGCGCGTCAGTGAAATAGAAGAATTACGGTAGGTATTTATCCTAACTTGTGAGTATCCTTTAACATAATCAAAATAACTAAGTTGTGCTGGAGTCCAATCTGCATTACATAATGTCAAGGTATAGTAATAGTTCTTAACGCCTCCATCCAGGTCGTCATAATTCAACTCAAGTAGATCGGAAGAATTTAAGGCTAACACAGGATATGATAAGGGATCGCCAAAACGATTCAACTTCACCGTTTTTATATTAGATAAATACACTTGATCTGGTAACCGCTGTGCAAAGGTTAAACCCACCAAAAATAGCATGGAAAGAAAAAGCACTATAGACTTGTTCATCAATATCGTTTATAAAACTAAATTAGTCATTTATTCAACTTGTTGACGCACGCTGCGGCTTAAACAGCATCTGCTTTTCTTTGGTGAGTTTCCTCAATGAGTTGTATTTTTACTAGACAAGCACTTCTCCTTGAATTTATCTCTCATTATAACTAAGCGCCTAATCTCAGCAAAAAAAAAGGCATTCTCTTCCTTTATAATGCGCATATCGATTGCAGCTACAACGATCAGCGTGGCAGCGATGATTGTTTCGCTATCCTTCATTAATGGATTTCAAAAAATAATTGCAGAGAAAATATTCGGTTTTTGGGGTCACATTCGGGTGCAGCATTTCGAACCACTCAGAGCAAATATTGCTGAGGAAACACCAATTATTCGAAACGATACGGCGGAATACATGATTGGTCATAATTCGCATGTATCGTCATTCAGCATTTTTGCAACCAAATCTGCTATACTCAATGCGAATGGAACCATTGAAGGCATCTTAATGAAAGGCATATCACGAGACTACCCTTTTGATAAAATAAATAGATTCCTAACAAAAGGAAATTGGCCAATATTTAATGAGGCTACCTACAGCAATAATATTGCACTGTCAGAATATACAGCCAACCAATTGGGTACTGATGTAGGAAAATTTGTACTGATTTATTTTATACAAACAGATGGGTCTTCTCCTAGAACAAGAAAGCTGAGGGTGAGCGGGCTCTTCAAAACAGGAATTGATGTATACGATAAGCTTTATGCCATAGGAGATATAAAGCTCATTCAAAAATTAAATGGATGGAGTTCAAGAGATATTGGAGGCTATGAAATTAACGTACATGATCCATTCACAATGGAAGTAGCAGCCTCTGAAATGTATGAAAAGCTCCCCACTGGATGGAATGCCCAAACCCTGAGGGAACTATCTCCGGAGATATTTGATTGGTTAAACCTTCAGAATACAAACAAGGTCATTCTCATTACTATCATGACTATCGTTGCACTCATCAATTTAATTACATGCTTGATTATACTTCTATTAGAACGAACAAGTATGATAGCACTTTTAAAAGCTCTTGGTGCTAGAGATATACAAATTCAACGGACATTTTTGGCTTATGGATCGTGGATATCAGGAATTGGCATTATGTACGGAACGATTCTGGGCTTAGCAATTTGCTTTCTCCAAAAATATACAGGATTTATAAGGCTTAATGAAGAAGCGTATTACGTTAACATAGCGCCAGTTGATATTCGATATCAAGATGTACTGCTTGTGTCGGGAGGAACTGCACTTATCTCATTGGCAATTTTATTCATTCCTACACTCGTCAGTAGAAAAATAAATCCCTCAAAAGCCTTAAGATTTAAATAAACTTATTTTGTCATGCTCGACAAAATAATTGAAGTCGCTACAGCTGCGTTAAGTGATTCCGCATGACCATTACGTGGAATAGATACTTTATGCGTTGAGCGTAGACTAATATTAGGGGAAACGCCTCTTGCCTCGTTACCAATAACTAATATAGCGGGAGACGTAAATTTTAAATCGAATATTGATTGCCCGGATAATTCTGCAGCATACAGGGGGATAGTTTTAAACTGATCAATAACATCCATTAACTCTTCATAAAAAATATTAATTCGCATGATGCTTCCCATCGATGCTTGAATAACTTTAGTATTAAAGGCATCCACTGTGCGTGGAGAGCAGACGATATTCTTAACACCAAACCAATCACAAGATCGGATGATGGTTCCCAAATTTCCAGGATCCTGAATCTCATCTAGCATGACCGTTATCCCGTGCAATAAATCAATTTTGTCCAAATGAGTAGGCTTAGAGACCAATGCGAGCACTTCATTTGGTGTAATTAATTGAGATATTTTCTTAAGCGCGTCCTCACTAATTATACTCAACTGAGTTAAGTTTTTCACAATTCCCTGTCTAGTTTCCGTCCAATTTTGAGTCGCAAACACCTCTAAAACCCTTTCAGGAAAAGAGTTTAGGAGTTCATCAACCATTTTCACTCCTTCTATGATAAAAACGCCTGATTCGTCCCTATATTTTTTATGGGCTAAACTTTGGATATATTTGACATCAGATTTATTCAACATTTCAAACTAATAATTCTTACTACTTGTTTTTGAAAAATGCTTTATACAGTCTATTGGGTGTATTAATGATTACATTCCTATTATCAGGATGTACAATCGTTAAGCACTACCCTAAGAATACAGCTTTTTTTTTCGAAAATAACATAAAATTCAATGGTAGCTTTCCAAAGCAGAAAAAGGTTGAAATAAAGAGTACCCTTTTATCCCAAATTGAGGACAGTGCTCAGATTAGAATAGCCACTAAAATACCTTGGCCTTCCTTTCCTTGGGTTATTCCAGTCTCTATCATTGATAGCCCGAATCTATACAACGAACAACAAGTTATTCAATCTGCCCAAAATGTAAAAAACACCATGAGCAGCATTGGGTATAGAAGAAGTCAAATTAATTTTCAATTAGACACCCTATTTAGACATAAACAAGTTCGTATTCGCACGAATTACGTTATTGAACCAGGGCCACAATACACCATTGGCAGAATTGAATATAGTTTTATTGATTCTGCACTGCAACAGATAGCCAATAGTGAAAAAAATAACGCTCAACTCAAACAGGGAAAACCATTTGAATATCAAACAATCGATTTAGAAATAAATAGATTGATTGAACTTTTTCAAAACAAAGGATACTATAAGATATCCAAGCAAGATATTATTGCAGAGGCCGACACGAATTATACTGAACTTCTTGATGCAACATTAGATCCAATAGAATATACTAGGGCACTTACCCGAATTCAACAAAAATCTGAGCAACCCGAAGTAAATCTGTTTTTCAGGTTACGAGGCAAGATGGATAGCACTCACTACTTTCGATATAAAGTAGGTCAATTTATTATTTACCCTGACATTTTCTCAGAAGATATAATTGAGAAAAATAAACAACGATCAACCGATTCTGCCTTCATTGAAATACATTCTTTACACAATACATTTGATACCGGGTTCATTAGTAAATATATTGAGTTGATTCCCGGCACGGTATTCAAAAGAGAGAACTATAGCAAAACACTTAATAATTTCAACAAACTTGGTGCATGGCAAAACATCAATATTAGTTCTGAAATTGATGACTTAAAAAAGCAACTGAATTATACCCTTAGATTGCAGCCAGCAAAAAAGCAATACTTCAGCATCGACTTAGAAGGGAGTAGTATTATTAACACCTCACAACTAATCCAAGTAGGAAGTGGACGCGTTGGGCTTGCCAATAATTTTACCCTTCGCAATAGAAATATTGGGAAGAAGGCCATTCAACTTGAAAATAATTTACGTACCGGTATTGAATTCAATAATTTTCAAAAAATTCTATCCGGAGAGATTACACTTACTAATCGGCTTACTTTTCCATGGCTAGTTGCTCCTGTAAGCAATCGGATTAAGTCTTATTTCCAACAGGCAAGAACTATTGTTTCCGCTGATGTATCATACATAGACCGTTTTCAGTTTTTCCAATTGAATACCTTTAATCTATTCATGGGATATGAATGGAAACCAAACCCCTTTAGCTCTTGGCAGGTAAGACCCATCAGTTTAGAATACACACAGTTTCGTCCAGATAGTCTTTTCCTTGAATCCATTAAAAATTTTCCTCTATTGCTATATACATACAATAATGGATTATTAATTGGCATGAACGCCATGTTCAATAGAAACTTGACGCCCAATGCCAGTAGACACGTAAGTCTTCTTAAACTCTATGCAGAAGAGAGTGGCATCACAACAGGTGCCATATTCAAAAACCTAACTAAAAATGGCAAGGCCCTCAGCAACTTATATCGTTTCATAAAGCTTGATGCAGAGTTCAAACATATCATTAATAATAAAAATAACAGTTTGCACCTTAGAGCGTTTGCCGGTGCTGGCTTTGCGTTTAGAACCGAATCGAAAAAAGGACAAGTAACCCTTCCGTTCTTCAAAAGCTTTATTGCTGGCGGACCGAATAGCATGAGAGGATGGTCTATCAGAAAACTTGGAATAGGTTCCA
>CAMCBE010000161.1 GCA_945872805.1 Chitinophaga pinensis
AACTAAAACCTACACTTTTAAATGAGACAAACCCATTTATTTTATTAATTGTCAGTAAATTATGCTTTTCTATTTTATCGATTTCAACAGACTCTACTAACAATTCTCGTACACGTTGAGTTGCTCCCAATGTTTTTTGAAGTCCACTATATAAATCAGCAAAACCGGCCATACTTCCGCCAACAAATGACGTGTAAACGACAAAAGCTGTCAAGTCTCCAAAACTCAATAAACCCAACTTCATCAGTCCAACGCCATACCAAACCACCAAAATGATTGTTCCGAACAGGCAGAACAACATAAAGGATATGAATAGCCCTCTGATTTTTCCATTTTCAATCGATAACCCCACAAGCTTATCTAAACTTCTGCGGTAACGGTCACGCTCAAACCACTCATTGGCAAATGCCTTTACAGTCGAAATACCTGAAAGTGTTTCCTGAACAATTGTATTGGAATCAGCCAACTGATCCTGGGCTTTACGCGACTGTTTACGGATGTATTTTCCAAAAACAACGGCTAAAAGCACCACAATAGGCACTACAGATAGCATAATCAGGGTTAGTTTCACCGATATGAATAAGATTAGTCCAATGCCAATTAACAAGGTCAAAATCCCACGAATAATATCGGCTAACATAAAGGTTACGGCATCCTGAATTTGAGAAAGATCGGAGGAAATCCTACTGGAAAGTTCTCCTACCCTTCTTTCGGAAAAAAATTGCATAGGAAACCGAATAAGTCGTTGATATACATCTGTTCGTAAATCAGCCAATGCATTTTCGCCCACTTGTGTAAAGAGATAGACCCTGAAGAATGAAAAAACCATTTGACAGACAAGTACAATGACCATAATCCATACAATCATCGTTGAAGTCTCCCATGAATGAACAGGGGTTACGAGTTGACTAGTATCAATCAATTTCTTCAAAAAGTAGGGAAATGAAAGTGTCGTCAGACTTGAAAGTCCAATAACAATAAGTCCTAAAATGAATTTAGATTGATAAGGACGTACATATGAAAACAAGGCCAAAGCATCTTTCCAGTTTTCTTTGCTGAATTTAACCTTAGCTACCTCTGTGTTTTCAGAATTAAATCCACCTCTTCTAGCCATATATTTGAACTTTAGATTAATTTGGTCTCTAAAATTACTTCATAAAACAATAACTGAGCGAAAGATTAACTACCCTAAATCAGTTTAAATAAATACCCAATGATCCGTCGTTCATTCTTAAAAAACTCTCTTCTATCCATTCCCATATTACCCGCCTCAACAGTGGCGTTAAATATTGCTCCGTTAGGTAAAAAACCTATCGTTGTTTCCACGTGGGATTTCGGTAAAGCGGCTAATGCCGAGGCGTGGAAAGTTTTATCATCTCATGGTAAAGCGATAGATGCGATTGAAGCGGGAGCTAAAGTCCCTGAGGCTGATGAAAGTAATAAAACAGTCGGCTATGGTGGATACCCTGATCGTGATGGACATGTAACCTTAGATGCGTGCATCATGGATCATAATGGCAATTGCGGTGCAGTAATGTGTTTGGAGCATATCGTTCATCCAATTTCCGTTGCACGTTTAGTTATGGAGAAGACGCCTCACGTCATATTAGTTGGTGAAGGCGCTCTTGACTTTGCTTTAGCCAATGGATTTAAGAAAGAAAATCTACTTACGCCAGACAGTGAAAAAGCATGGAAAGAATGGCTGAAAAAATCCAATTACAATCCTATTATAAATATTGAAAACAAAAAAATAAATGAACCTGTTGCCGGTGCATTTCCAGGAAGCATAAATAACCATGATACACTTGGCATACTTGCATTAGATTCAAGTGGAAACTTGAGCGGAGGGTGCACAACCAGTGGTATGGCTTTTAAAATGCATGGAAGAGTTGGAGATTCACCGGTCATTGGAGCTGGTTTATTTGTTGATGGTGAAATAGGTGCTGCAACATCTACAGGTGTTGGGGAAGAAGTAATTCGTTGTGTAGGATCACACCTAGTAGTTGAATATATGCGACAAGGGAATTCTCCCTATGACGCGTGTAAGAAAGTTGTTGAACGCATTGCAAAAAGAGATATTGGGAAAGCAAAAACGATACAAATAGGATTTGTAGCCATTGATAAATTTGGAAATCATGGAGCCTTTGCACTTCAAAAAGGATTTTCCTATGCCATCCGATCAGAAAACCAAGAAGAACTTATAGCCGGAGATAGCTATTTTAACTCATGAAATACGAACTTGAAGTCATCGCCTTTGATTTAAACTCCTGCATTATTGCTGCAGAAAATGGCGCAACCCGAATAGAACTCTGTGCTAACCCACATGAAGGGGGTACTACCCCATCGTTTGGTATGATTAAAGAAGCACGGAAAATATCTGCTACTCAATTGTTTCCCATTATTCGTCCACGTGGTGGCGACTTCTATTATTCATCACATGAGTTTAATTCCATGTTACATGATATTCAAATCTGTCATGACTTAGGATGTGATGGCGTTGTTATAGGCATGTTGAAGAAAGATGGAACGGTTGATATCGAAAAAAATAAAGAATTAGTGGATGCTGCAAAAGGAATGGAAGTAACCTTCCACAGAGCATTTGACCGTGTCAACGATCCATTCATTGCATTAGAACAAATTATTTCAATAGGGTGTAAAAGAATATTAACGAGTGGATTAAAACCCACTGTTATGGAAGGCATTGAAACGTTAAAGGAGTTGGTGAATTTAGCTAGCAATAGAATTAAAATCATGCCAGGATCTGGGGTAAGATCAAATAATGTCATACAGTTAGCAGAATACACGAATGCTAAATCATTTCATAGTTCTGCAAGAAAAGTGAACGACTCAGCCATGATTTTTCAAAATCTAGAAATGAAAGAATCATTAACACATGCCACCCTTGACGCTGACGAAGTAAAGGGTTTGAAGAATAAACTTGACATTTATTTTAGCTAGATAAGAAGTTCAACTATTTAATGAGCAACCATTCTATATTGCTCAAGTAACACCAATTGATTTTTAGCGCGGTTATAGTTATTCAGTTCATACCGAATTCCATAATAAGAATCATTATTTAGAAAATCGGTTAAAAATCGAAGTGCTTGCATGTATATCATAAACTCTCCAGCAAAGGTAAGATTCTTAAGCTCAAGGTCTGTCATTTGATTCCTCATCGATTCTAAATATCCTTCTACAATAGCATCATAGAAAGGAGCTCTAGCAAGTATAGAATCAAAATCAGTTACTTCTTCACTAGCTGAAGCAAGGTATGTTCTAAACATATCTCCTAAATCACTGATAAAATAACCAGACATCACGGTATCTAAATCAATTACACATACTCCTTTGTTTAATTCATTAAAAAGTACATTATTGATCTTTGTATCATGGTGGGTAACACGCTGAATAAAATCAGATGATTGAATTATCTTCTGATAATTTTCTACTATCGAATAGTTCTGCTGAATCAAGGCTATTTCTGATGAGGCAAATGCGATTCGTTCTTTATTTCCGAATTGAAGTGCATCTAAAAACTGCTTCCATCGAAATTCAAGATTATGAAAATCAGGGATAGTTGGCTTAAGTAGTGTTGTATCGAATTTGTTGAATGAAGAAGAAAATTTTCCAAATTGAAATGCTGCCTCATAGGCTTCTTCTACTGTTGAACAAGCATCAACAGAATGTGTACCACGAACAAAAAGGGTAAGCCTAAAATACGTGTTGTCTTCAATCGCATAATGCATTCCGGTTAATGTTTTTTGAGCAACAGGAAAAAAAACATCTTGATTATATGATTGTAGAAAATTAGATAAGTATTCAAGGTTAGATGCTATGGCATCCGGACTCTTGAAAACATCGGTATTGATTTGCTGTAATATAAAGGCAGGTTTATTTTCTTTTGAAACAACATACGTTCCGTGAATAAGCCCATTCCCAAATTTATCAATCGTTAGATCTTCGATATCAGAAAAATAGTGGGTTACTACCTTATTTAAATTCATAGTGTTAATATAAAACGCGAACTTTTATTGTGCCTTTTACAAGTCTTAATAGATCAGATGCATTCTTAGACAGTTTTTTATCTAAGTCTAATACTACATACCCTATCTCATCATTTGTTTTAAGGTATTGTCCCAAAATATTAATTTTATTCTCAGACATTGTACTGTTTATCTCAGATAGCACTCCTGGAACATTATTGTGAATATGAAGAATTCTATGCGTACCTTCTTGAGGCGGTAAGCTCATTTCTGGAATGGTCATAGAACCAGTGGTGATGCCCATTTCAAGGTAATGGTAAAGTTTAGCACTAACATCTTCACCAATATTTTGCTGTGCTTCTTCTGTTGACCCACCTATATGTGGTGTTAATAAAACATTTGAAATATGCTGAAGTGGGGAAGTAAATGCATCACCATTTTTTTCAGGCTCTATAGGATAAACATCGATACCTGCACCGCTAAGTTGTCCACTCTTTAATGCAGCACTCAATGCATCTAAATCTACTACTTCTCCTCTCGCATAATTCAATAAAATAGATCCTTTTTTAAAATGCTTAAGGGTAGTTTTATTGATGAGATTTTTCGTTGTTCCATTCTCGGGAACATGCAAGGTTATAATTTCAGATTTAGAGACAACCTCCTTGATTGATTTTTTTTGAACAGCATTTCCTAATGGCAACTTGGTTATAATATCATAAAAAATTACCTTCATACCAAGTGCCTCAGCCAAGATGCTCACCTGCGAACCAATACTACCATATCCAATGATGCCAAGTGTTTTGCCTCTAAGCTCATAACTACCTTTAGCATCTTTATTCCATTTACCTTCGTGTGCGTATTTATTCTTATCAAGAATTCTTCTGATGAGAAGAATAGAAGCTCCAATAACTAATTCAGCAACAGACCGTGTGTTACTATATGGAGCATTAAAAACAACAACACCTTTTTTTCTGGCAGCAACTAGATCAACTTGATTTGTTCCTATGCAGAAACATCCAATTGCTTGAAGCTTTGTAGCATGTTGAAGTATGGTTGATGTAATTTGGGTTTTAGAACGTATTCCAAGAATATGTACGTCTTTAACTTCTTGAATCAATTGTTCTTCTGAGAGCGCCCCTGCTATTTTTTTTACATCAGTGTATCCATTTTCTCTGAATAATTGGATTGCTGCTTCACTGATATTCTCAAGAAATAGAATTTTAATCTTATCTTTTGGGTAACTAGTTTGTGTAGATTTAGCCATTGGTTTTTACCTAATTTTAAACGAATTTAGCAACTTTATAGTTTCAGCCTCTAATTTGTAGAATTTCATGCAAAAACTAATCATTTTCATAACTCTTTTTTTTATTTTTTGCACAGGTTTCATCGCTATTGATATATACCTTGAAAAGCCTAGCTCCCCTGTTATACCATACATTACTAAAAATGT
>CAMCBE010000162.1 GCA_945872805.1 Chitinophaga pinensis
CCAAATACAGGTAGAGACAAACAGCAAAACATAAATTCCGGTTCGTTCTTTTTTTGAGAAATCAAGAAATTGTATAAGTGTTTGCTTCATTAGAATAAAACAAAAGTATATAGCACACCTACTTTTGCAATGAGAAAACCACCTTAAAATTTAGGCATTATTCACATTGAGCACAAGACCGTCGTATGCAAGAAACATTCCTTTGGGAAGTGACGCACTCACTTCATCGTGGAGCCCCATCTGGTGGCTTAAGTGAGTAAAATATGTAGTTGGAATTTCAAGCTCAGTAGCTAAGTCGATGGCTTCTTGTAGCGTAAAATGTGAAAGATGCTTTTCTTTTCTAAGTGCGTTAACAACCAATACGTGAGTTCCTTTAATTTTCTCTTTTTCAGAATCATCTATGTGATTAGCATCTGTGATATAGGTAAAGTCTCCAAATCGGTATCCGTGTACATCCATATTTAGATGCTTGACTTTAATGGGCATAAAATCAATATCCATTACAGAAAAGGGTTCATCCTCGACAAGGTTTAAATCAAGTTGTGGTATCCCAGGATATTTTTTATCTGCGAAAGCATAATAAAAATCGCGTCTCAACGCATCACATGTTTCTGTATTTGCAAAAAGCGACATAGGTCGCTGTGAAATAAAATTATACGCCTTTATATCATCCAAGCCTGCAATATGATCCTTATGGGAATGCGTGAATAAAATAGCATCCAAGTGATTAACATTCGACCTCAGCATTTGATAACGAAAATCTGGTGTAGTATCGACAACAACAACAGTCTTTTCTGACTTAATTAAGATACTGCTTCTTAATCTGTTGTCTTTTTTATTTTTTGAGCTACAGACAGAGCATTGGCATGCAATCATGGGAACTCCGCTACTTGTTCCAGTTCCCAAAAATTCTATTGTTTGCCCCAAGTAGGATTGATTTATGTATACTTAAAATGATGAGATTAATTAGGCAATCATCTCAGGTCTAGTAATGACTTCCTCGAACATTTTTCTGCTTTCAGTACTCAAGTGATCAGCTTCAATATTCAAAATAGGCAGTAAGTCAATTAAGGTATTGATTCTTCCTTCTGTTTGCAAAAATTTATTTAAGACCACCACTCGCCTAGATTCCAATATGCAGTATCCACTTTGGAAAGTGCCTCTCTCATAACGTATGATATACCCAACCTCCGATACAATCTTTTCTATTTTCTCCAAAGTAGCGGGTGTATATCGAATTTTCATCGTTTGGGTTTTTACAAATTTACTGAATGATAAAAGCCCTTATGCAGTGAAATGAAATTAGTTGTAAACATTTTGCCCCTTTTTTGTTAATAATCATAACCTGAATGATTGATGTCTTGACTAACAGAGAAAAAATTAACAAAGAATAATGCATATGAGTATGCTTTACCGTATATAGAAATTGAATTAAATTAACTAAATCCATATTTGCCTTCATACCTTTGCCATGAGGCTAAAAAAACAATTTAAGTATTCATGTCATTTAGAAAAATCATTAACGACCCTGTACACGGATTCATAACTATAAGTGACCCACTTATATTTCAACTTATTTCACATCCGTGGTTTCAACGCTTGAGAAGAATCAATCAAATGGCGATGTCGTATTTGGTTTATCCCGGTGCTGTTCATTCTAGGCTTCATCATGCACTGGGCGCATATCATTTAATGCATAATGCTCTTTACGAATTGAGGACCAAAGAAATTGAAATTACACAAGCCGAAGAGCAAGCCGCAAAAATCGCCATTTTACTTCATGACATTGGACATGGCCCATTTTCACATGCTCTTGAATCGTTACTTGCAAAGGATGTAGAACACGAAACCCTTTCCTTGATGATCATGAAAACGCTAAATGAGGAAATGGATGGAAAGCTCTCCATGGCAATTGAAGTGTTTAAGAATACCTACCATAAAAAATTTCTACATCAATTAGTAAGTGGTCAATTGGATGTTGACCGAATGGACTATTTAACAAGAGATAGTTTCTACACCGGTGTTATTGAAGGAATGATTGGTTATGACCGAATCATTAAAATGATTACTGTACACGATGGAGAGCTAATGGTTGAAGAAAAAGGTATTTATACAATTGAAGAATTTCTGGTATCTAGAAGATTAATGTATTGGCAAGTGTATCAACACAAGACTGTTTTAAGTGCAGAAATGACCCTGGTTAAAATTCTCGAACGAGCTAAATGGTTATACCTAAAGAACAAACTAACTGTTGAAGAAGACAATCGATTAGGCAAACTCCTTTTCAAGGAAATAGTCCATTTTGAAAAATCTCATCTAGCCATGTTTTGCGACTTAGATGACAGTGATATTCTTTTTTCCATAAAAAACTGGAGAACCCACCCCGACCCAGTACTTTCTTTATTGTGCAATGCCCTTTTAAACAGAGACCTTTTAAAACTTAGGCTACAATCTGAACCCATTTCAATTGAAGAGTTCACAGAAAAAAAAGCTGCATTAGAAAAAAAGCTCTCTATCTCTGCAGAAGATAGCTCATTCTTACTATTTATAGGTGAGGCTGAAAATAGCTTATATGACCCAAACAATGAAAAAATCAATATGCTATTCAAAGATGGTCGAGTTCGAGATATTTCTCAAGTTGATACACCGCTTATCCATCAAAACCTATCACGTCCTGTAAAAAAATTTTACATTTGTTTTTACCAAGCGTAGTTTGGTAAGTCTAACCAACAGTAAAAATCCGAAACTAAGGATTTAGTACCATTAACCGATCCAATATTACAACATGCAATTTTCAGCACAACAAATAGGAGCTTTAATTGGGGGAAACATTGAAGGAGATGCCAATCAACATATTGGTTCATTCGCCAAAATCGAAGATGCTCAGGTAGCAGATCTTGCTTTTTTAGCCAACCCTAAATATGAGGAATTTCTATATACAACACAAGCAGGAATTGTTATAATCCATGAAAAGCTGGAATTAAAGTCCCCTATTAGTTCAACATTAATTCGAGTTAAGGACCCCTATGCTTCATTTGCACAGTTAATGCAACACTATCAGCAGATTTCATCCCAGCAGTTAGTAGGTATTCAGGAGCCATCATATATACATCCATCAGCAACTATAGGTAAAGATGTATTCATTGGAGCCTTCGCATATATCGGAGAGAATGCTATTATTGAGGATAATGTAAAAATTCATCCTCAAGTTTTTATTGGAAATAAGGTAAAGATTGGGCAAAAATCTATTGTGCATCCAGGCGTCAAGATTTACCATGAATGCCAAATTGGCCAGGATGTAATTATACATGCCGGAACAGTAATTGGAAGTGATGGATTTGGTTTTGCCCCAACAGAAAATGGAGCATATCAAAAAGTGCCTCAGCTCGGCAATGTAGTTATTGAAGATAATGTTGAAATTGGAGCTAATACATGCATTGATCGAGCTACCATGGGGTCAACCATAATAAAAAGAGGCACAAAATTGGATAACCTACTTCAAGTTGGTCATAATGTTGAGATTGGAGAAGACAGCGTAATCGCAGCTCAAGTAGGCATCAGCGGTAGCGCAAAAATTGGAAAAAGGGTTATGATTGGCGGTCAGGCCGGTATAAATGGACACATTTCAGTTGCTGATGGAACTAAAGTTGGTGGACAAAGCGGTATTACCAAAACGATAAAACAGCCCAATACGTCATTGAATGGAACGCCAGCAATTGATTATATGACCTCTATGAGGTCGCAGGCTATGGTTAAAAGATTACCTGAACTTGAAAAAAAAATCAAGGAATTAGAAACAGCCTTGGCGCAATTAAAAAATAGTTAAACTGCACTTTTAACCTACCATTTATTCCAAATCAAGTCATTACAGAGGTCATTGACCTATAAAAATGGCTTATCTTCGCAATCAATATTTTTTGATGAAAGAAAACTTCAATCAAGACAAACAGCATACCGTAAAAGCGCCAGTCAGTATATCTGGAACTGGGCTGCATACTGGAATTTTAGTGGACATGGTGTTGAATCCAGCTAATCCAGGATTTGGAATTCAATTTAAGCGAATAGATTTGCCCGGACAGCCCGTTGTAAAGGCAGATTGTGATCTCGTAACCGATACCTCAAGGGGAACAACGTTAGAAGATAATGGCGCCAAAGTAAGTACTGTAGAGCATATACTTGCCGCCCTAGTTGGCATGGGCGTAGATAATTGTTTAATTGAAATAAATGGACCTGAAATTCCCATCATTGATGGAAGTTCGCAGCCTTTTGTTGAGATTTTAGAAAAAGTAGGCGTCGAAGAACAAGATGCGACCAAACACTGGTATATCATAGACACGAACATTTCATTTTATCATGAGGATAAGCGTGTTGAAATGATCGCCATGCCAGCGATGGAATATAAGGTAACTACCTTGATTGACTTTAACAGTCCAGTGTTGGGAACTCAACATGCAGGCATTAAAAATATCAAGGATTTTAAATCAGAGATAGCACCATGCAGAACATTTTGCTTTCTTCATGAACTGGAAACCCTTCTTGCCAACAACCTCATCAAAGGTGGTGACATCAACAATGCAATCGTTGTGGTTGATAAACCTGTTACAGAAGCCGAGATGGCTAGATTAGCGGGTATCTTCAAGAAAGACAAAATTGAAGTTGAAAATGGGGGCTATTTAAATAACCTAGAACTGCGATTTTCAAATGAACCAGCCCGTCATAAACTATTGGATGTTATTGGCGACCTAGCATTAATTGGCTACCCAATCAAAGCACATATCATCGCAAATAGGCCAGGGCACTTTTCAAATGTTGAATTTGCAAAGCTGATCAAGAATTACATCAAAAAGAACAAACACGTAAAAAACGTGCCGGTTTATGATCCAAATCAACCCCCAGTCTATAATACTCAACAGATAGAAAAAGTGTTGCCCCATAGGCATCCATTTCTTCTTGTTGACAAAGTGGTTGAATTAACGGATACCCATATCATCGGTATAAAAAATGTGACATTTAATGAGAGCTTTTTCTCAGGACATTTCCCTGGGAATCCCGTAATGCCAGGCGTTATGCAGATTGAGGCATTAGCTCAAACCGGTGGTATTTTGGCAATCAATTCTCTCCCCCCTGGTGAATATGATACATACTTTGTAAAAATAGACAATTGCAAATTCAAGCAAAAAGTTGTTCCGGGAGATACCATGATTTTGAAAATGGAAAGAATAGGACCGATACGAAGGGGGCTTTGTGAAATGCAAGGAACTGTTTACGTTGGAAATAAAATTATGACCGAAGCAATTCTTATGGCACAAATTGTCAAAAGAGAAAGTGTTTAACTTTATATGACAGAAATTATGATCCATCCTCATACATACATTCAT
The DNA here is from genome assembly GCA_945872805.1 of Chitinophaga pinensis. Lineage (GTDB taxonomy): Bacteria > Bacteroidota > Bacteroidia > Chitinophagales > Chitinophagaceae > Pollutibacter. The sequence goes on from CAMCBE010000162.1 coordinate 5,379, forward strand.
CACAATGCTCGCATCGCAACCAACGTAAAAATTGATCCTTTTTCT
>CAMCBE010000163.1 GCA_945872805.1 Chitinophaga pinensis
TCACTAAGATCATTGATGGGCTTACCAAGATTTCCACCGTAGTTGATAATAATACCACTCAGCAGGCCGAAAATTTTAGAAAGATATTATTGACGCTTACTGATGACCCAAGGGTTATCCTTATCAAATTGGCCGATCGCCTTCATAACATGCGAACGCTTGATAGCATGAAGCGCGACAAGCAGTTGAAGGTATCTTCAGAAACAGTATACGTTTATGCTCCGTTAGCGCACAGAATGGGTCTCTATAATGTGAAGACGGAAATGGAGGACCTCTCCATGAAGTATTTGGAACCAGACATCTACCACCAAATTGCACGAAAGCTTTCGGATACAAAGCGTGAACGCTCCAGGTATATAAACGAATTCATAAAGCCCGTAAAAGAAAGACTTGATAAGTCTAGATACGAATATGATATATATGGGCGTCCCAAATCAATTCATTCGATTTGGAACAAAATGAAAAAAAAGAATGTTGAATTCGAAGAAGTATATGACCTTTTTGCCATTCGAATTATTGTCGATACCAATTCAGAACTCGAAAAGGAGGCTTGCTGGAAAATATACTCTGTTATCACCGATATGTATAATCCATCCCCTGATCGATTGAGGGATTGGCTCAGTAATCCCAAATCGAATGGTTATGAAGCATTGCACATTACTGTAATGGGTCCACAAGGGAAATGGGTTGAAGTACAAATTCGGTCGAAACGGATGAATGAAATTGCCGAAAAGGGACTTGCAGCTCATTGGAAATACAAGGAAGGTGGCGCGGATCAGGATCGATTTGATAAGTGGTTCTCCCAAATACGTGAAGTGTTGGGTAACGATGACATAAGTTCAATTGATTTTCTTCAAGACTTTACCACATCATTTCTTGCGGAAGAAATTTATGTCTACACGCCAAAGGGGGATGTAAAGATGCTGCCAATAGGATCAACTGCATTAGACTTTGCATTTTCAATCCATAGTGCCATTGGTTCGAAATGTATTGGTGCAAAAGTGAATCATAAGTTAGTCCCAATCAGCTATAAGCTCAGGAGCGGAGATCAGATTGAAATTATTACATCGAATAAGCAGAAGCCTAGTGAAGATTGGCTTGCTCTAGTACTCACTGCGAAAGCAAAAAATAAGATCAAGGATTCATTAAAAGAAGTAAAACGAAAAGTAGCTGAAGAAGGAAAATACATCGCTGAAAAAAAACTGGCTTCTTTAGGAGCTTCTTTCTCACAAGCCAATGTTGATGAGTTGGTCCTTTTTTATAAATTGCCATCTTCGCTTGAGTTGTTTTATCGAGTGGCAATTAAATCGATTGATTTAAAAGAGTTAAAGGAGTTTTCTGTGGTTGGTGATAAGCTACATCTGATTAAGGTAGCCAAAGTTGAACAGGAATTGATGGAGCCTGCAAAACCTAAGCAAGACAGTAAAAAAGATGCAGAGTTGATCATATTTGGCGAAAAAAGCGATAAAATCGTTTACGCTTTAGCCAATTGTTGTACTCCTATACCCGGTGATGATGTGTTTGGTTTTGTAACAACAGGTAAGGGGTTAATGATACACCGAACAAATTGTCCTAATGCTGCGCGATTGCTTTCTAGTTTTAGTCATAGGGTCGTAAAAACCAAGTGGGCAAAAAACAAGGAAATATCTTTCTTGACTGGGTTGAAAATCACAGGTCTTGATGATGTGGGGGTTATTCACAAAATAACAAACCTCATTTCTGGGGAACTTAAAATAAATATTAGTGCGATAACCGTTGAAGCAAAAGAGGGAATATTTGAAGGAAACATCAGACTTTATGTGCATGACAAGGATGAATTAGAAGGACTTTTACAAAATTTAAGAGACCTTCCAGGCATCCAAAATGTGAAACGGTACGATCTAGAATCGTAATTATTATTTTATTTTTCTGCCTTTAGGTTCATTCTATTATTTTTGCCACTAAATACATAAAACAATTGCTATGGTTGACGTACTATTAGGTTTGCAATGGGGCGATGAAGGAAAAGGTAAGATTGTTGATTTTTTCGCACCTCGGTATGATATCATTGCACGTTTTCAAGGTGGTCCAAATGCAGGGCACACATTATATGTAAATGGATCAAAAATTGTACTCCATCAAATCCCGTCTGGTATCTTTCATGAACATACCACCAATTTAATTGGAAATGGTGTTGTATTAGACGCCGTAACACTAAAGAAGGAATATGACAAGGTTGCAGCATTTGGGGTTGACGGTAGAAAAAATCTTTATATAGCAGAAAGAACACATTTAATTCTTCCTACACATCGGGCTCTTGATAAGGCATCCGAATTATCTAAAGGAAATGAAAAAATCGGCTCAACCTTAAAAGGGATAGGCCCTGCCTACATGGATAAAACCGGGCGGAATGGTCTTCGGGTTGGTGATTTATTAGATAAAAATTTTACTACTCAGTATATAAAACTTCGTTTAAAGCATCAGCGAATTTTAGATTCATTCGGATTTAATGAAGATATTACTGAATGGGAAGAGGAATTTTTCGAGGCGATTGAATTCTTACGCACCTTGAAAATAGTAAACGGAGAATATTTCATAAACGATAAGATCAAAGAAGGTAAAAAAGTGCTTGCTGAAGGCGCTCAAGGAAGTATGCTTGATGTTGATTTCGGAACCTTCCCATTTGTTACTTCTTCTAGTACAATATCAGCAGGTGTTTGCACAGGATTGGGCATCGCCCCTCAAAAAATAAAAGAAGTGATTGGTATAACGAAGGCATATTGTACACGAGTGGGTAGCGGACCATTCCCTACTGAACTTCACGATGAAACCGGAGAAAGATTAAGAAAGATCGGAAATGAATTTGGTGCAACAACGGGAAGGCCTCGCAGATGTGGTTGGATTGACTTGGTTGCATTGAATTTTGCATGCATGGTAAACGGTGTAACGCAGCTTGTTATGACAAAAGCGGACGTGCTAGATGCATTTGAAGAGCTTTCTGCATGTACTTCCTATGGCATAGCAGGAAAACAAGAAAAGGTAGTCCCTTTTCAAATGAGTAAACTGCCAATCACTCCTCATTATGTTCAACATAAAGGATGGCAGAAAGATATCACAGGCATAAAAGAAAGTGCTGAACTTCCTGAAGAAATGAAAACGTATATCAGCTTCATAAATGAGCACCTCGGCGTTCCAGTTACATATATTTCCAATGGACCCGAGCGTGATCAGATCATAAAAGCATAGGGGATAGTTCCTTTTAGAAAAATAGTGTCCAAAATATTTGGAGATATAAAAAAGTCTGAGAAATTTTACGTTACAAATTTTTTGTTGATATGGCAAAGTCCGAAAAAGAAAAAAAAGCAGTGAAAACGCCTTCTGTTGATGAGGCACCCGCTAACCCTAAAAAGCCCACATCCAAGTCTAAAGATATTGATGAGGATGATAATGATTTAGATGATGAAAAGCCAACAAAAAAATCGGCTACATCAAAGAGCGAGGATGACGATGATGTAGACGTTGATGATGAGTGGGAAAAGCCAGAAGATGACGATGCCTGGGATCCAGATTTTCAAGAGTTTGATGTTCCTAAATCAAACACTAAAAAGGCGGGTGGTCAAAAATCGGCAGACGAGGATGATTTTTCAGTGGATGATGACTTTAAAGACCTCGATTATTTCGATGATGATGCAGGCTTCGAAGAAGAAGATGATTTTTGATTTTTCTTACTGCTCCTTTTTTTTATCACGACCTTATTTTCTTCTACGGGCTGGGGTATTGATGTCTCAGGAAATTCATTATCGTAAACAGAATTTTCTTTCATGAGAACCATAACTGATTCTCGAAGGATCTGATTGCGGTTACTTAAAAATGATTTTATTTTTTCTTTTGGAAGTAGCATCCTAAATGGAATCACCGCCACTTGCTTGTCAAAATCGGGATTCCATCGTTGAAAACGGACGATATCTATCTCAAGGTTTTTGCAGATTACCATACTCGAATATTTTCCGTAAACCGTTGTTGTATCTGATGATGAGAGCTCCTCATTGGTCAATTGATTTGCGATTGTATTCGATGGGATTTTTTTACCAGTCGTTTCACTTCCATCCTTTTCAAAAATATAATGTGTTGCAATAAATTTTTTAACGTGTGTACGAGACTCAGCAGGTAAATCATTTTGAATTTTCCAAAAATCATGCGACCCTCTTTTTTTGGTGATTTGTTCAACCCTTGCCGGCCCTCCATTATAGGCTGCAATGACTAATAACCAATCGCCTAAATTTTCATAAAGCTGACTCAAAAACTTAGCGGCGGCATGTGTGCTTTTATTTAAATCCATTCTATCGTCTCTAGATTGGGTAACGGTTAAACCCAAATCACGTGCGGTTCCGGGCATTAATTGCCAGGGACCTAAAGCTCCAGCAGAAGAAAGTGCATTGGATTGTAAATCGGATTCTATTACGGCTAGGTATTTTAGCGTGGCAGGGAGCCTATATCTTTTTAGTATATTTTCAATCAACAGAAAATAGGGCATGCCCCAATTTTTCATTTTTTCAAGTCTTTCTTCATGTATTTCGAGATAATCTTTCACAAATCCAATAGCTCTTGGGTCAAGATTGTCCCAGTTTATACTGTGATACGCTGTAGAGTCTACTTTTCCTATGCGAACCGCACTTTCTTGGGCAGATGCTGTTAGTCCAATTACAATACACAGTAATATGACGGCTATTTGTTTTAATATGTAGTTTTGCATATCTATTTTAACAAGAATAATAGTGTACTGAAATATGAACGACTATAGACCAAAGCTAGTTAATCTGATTGCCTTAGGAGTTGGTTTGAGAATTGGAGCAAGACACTTTCTTGTAAACGGTTAGACATGGCTTGTAATCCAAAGGGCATTCCATTGCTATGTTTAAATAATGGAATTGAAATGCCTGGTATCCCAGCTAAATTGGCATAGACAGTATATAAATCTCCTAAGAACATCTCTATGGCGTCATTGCTTTTTTCTCCAAAACGAAATGCAGTAGATGGCGCCGTAGGCATGATAATTAATTCGTAGGAGGCAAACACTTCGTCAGTTTTTTCAACAATTAATCGTCTTACTTGCTGCGCTTTGGCAAAATAAGCGTCATAATAACCGGTGCTTAGTACAAACGTGCCGAGCATGATTCTTTTTTTCACTTCTTTGCCAAATCCTTCTGAACGTGTTTTTTTATACAGCTCATTAAGGTCATCAATTGGCCCAGGTGTTCTGTATCCGAATTTGATACCATCATAACGAGACAAGTTTGAAGAGGCCTCTGCTGTCGTGAGTACATAATAAGCAGGTACTATATGATCTAGGTAATTAAAGCTAACTGGTTCAACG
>CAMCBE010000164.1 GCA_945872805.1 Chitinophaga pinensis
ATATTTTTTCAAATCCTGAAAAAAAGAAATTTCCCTCAATGGCAGCATTATCATCGCTGTCACTTCCATGAACAGCGTTTCTGCCAATGCTTTCGGCAAATATTTTGCGGATGGTACCCTCGTCTGCGTTGGCAGGATTTGTAGCACCAATTAACTTCCTGAATTCTTCTACTGCGTTGTCTTTTTCAAGGATCGCAGCAACAATTGGACCGCTGCTCATGAATTCAACCAATTCACCATAGAAAGGACGGGCAGCATGGACTGCATAAAATTCACCTGCTTTTTCAGCAGACAGTTTAGTGAGTTTAAGGGCTATAAATTTGAAGCCTGCTGCCTCAATTTTTTGAAGAATGGCGCCTGTATGTCCATTTCCAAAAGCATCTGGCTTAATCATCGTGAAAGTTCTGTTCGTCATGTTCATGTATTTTGGTGTGTAAAGTTAACTGAAGAAAAGGCATCTCCCAAGCAAAAAACTACTTTATTGTATTTTAAAGCCTCCGCTGTACCTTTGTTATCCAAATGGAAAAAATTAATCAGGTTTTTAGTGAGTTGTCAAGCCCTCAGGTCATTGCTATTACGATGCATCAAAAGCCTGATCCAGATGCTATGGGTTCTGCCTTAGCCTTATGCCTTTACCTAAAAAAACGTGGACACGCCGTTACCGTAATATCTCCTACAAACTGGGCTGATTTTCTTAAATGGATGCCCGGAGCTGATGAAGTGATTGATTATGAGGCTAAAAAGTCAGCCGCTGAAGCTATTCTTTCCGGCGTTCAATGGCTTTTTTGCCTTGATTTCAACCATTTTAGTCGCACGCGTAACATGGAGACTATTCTTACCAATCTTCCGTGTAAGAAGGTATTGATAGACCACCACCGTGAGCCACAAACTGAAAGTTTCAACTACGGAATTAGTGACATCTCAAAAAGCTCCACAGCTGAGATGATTTATGATTTTATTGTAAACAGTGGTGGTGCAGACATGATCGATAAAGATATTGCCTCCTGTTTATATGCTGGAGTCATGGCCGATACAGGCTCATTCAGATTCTCCTCAACCACCTCATCAGTTCACATGATGGTAGCAAAATTGAAGTCATTAGACATCAATCATCCGCATATCCATTCAGCTATTTATGATAATTTTTTGGAAAACAGGCTCCGTTTTATCGGACACGTTTTGTCGCATAGAATGGAGGTTTTATATGAGTACAATACCGCAATTATTGCTATTCCAAAGGAAGATGTATTGAAATACCACCTCAAAACAGGGGATACAGAAGGATTGGTGAATTACCCGCTTTCCATCAAGGGTATCGAAATGGCGGCATTATTGATTGACCGTGATGAAGAAAGAAAATGGTCATTTAGGAGTAAAGAAACATTTGATTGTAATAGCTTTGCACGAACTTATTTTCAAGGAGGGGGTCACTATAACGCTTCCGGAGGAAGAAGTTTTGACTCAGTAGAAGATAATGTAAAACAATTTAAATCGGCCCTTAAAGAATTTCTATCCAAACAATAACTATAATAAAATGAAAAAAACAACCTTGCTTTTATCAATTCTTACTGTGCTCCTTTTCAGTGCCTGTAAGAATGTTGGTTTTGATAAAACCAAATCTGGACTTGAATACAAGATTATCAAAGGAGACAAAGGTGAAGCACTTGCTCCTGGTGATATTGTGAAATTTCAATACAAAGTCACGTTTAAAGATTCAGTAGTGATGACTACTTATGGTGTTATGCCAGTTTTTGATCAAGTTGATAGTATTGGTCGTCATCATGACTTTTCTGAATTTTTATCTAAAATGAAAGTTGGGGACAGTGCAGTGTGTTATCAGCTATTCGATACATTGAAAAGCAAACCTGAATTTGGTATTCCTCCGTACATGAAAAAAGGCGACAAGCAAGAGGTTACCGTTAAAATTCTTGCTGCATTTAAAAAAGGAGAAGGTACAAGTGCAAGAGATTTAGCTGTATTAGATTATAGAAAAGAATTATCTGATTACAAAGACAAAGAATTAGCGGTTATTGAAAAATACTTGGTTAAAAACAACATCAAGGCTGAAAAGGTAAATAACAGTGTATTTGTAAAGATTGAACAAGAGGGAACTGGTTTAAGTGCCGATTCTGGTAAAGTAGTTGGTATCAAATATACTGGATACAATTTTGATGGTAAACCATTTGATTCCAATACAGATTCTACAAAACAAATTCAACCCCATCCATTAGAAACATTTTATTTTGTTTCAAAAAAACAAGGTGCAATTCAAGGTATGTTAGAAGGAATTACCGTTTTCAAAATAGGCAGTAAAGGTAAAATGTACATTCCTTCCTTGTTAGGATATGGACCACAAGGTGCTCCTCCTGCCATTAAGCCAAATGAAAGTTTAATATTCGACATTGAAGTGGTTGAAGTAAAAGACCAAGAAAAGAAACCAGCTGGTCCGATGCCACAATTTAGAAGATAACATAAACTCTTAGTTATACTCAACTGCCGAATCATTCCACGTGATTCGGCAGTTTTTTTTATATACCATCTTCTCTAAGTATGTAGAATTTATCATGAGGTCATGATCGCATCAATAATCTGAACAGCTTGACGGGCTTCCAACACATCATGAACCCTTAGTATAGATGCCCCATTTAACAACGCATAGGTATTTAAAACGGTTGTTCCATTGAGTGCATGCTCAGATGATATATCCAGAAGGTTAGATATCATTGATTTTCTTGAAAATCCAGTTAAAACGGGAAATCCAAGTGACGTTAGTTGATTTAAGTTCTTGGTAAGTTGATAATTATGGGTAATGGTTTTACCAAAACCAAAACCAGGATCGATAATTAAACTATCGATACCAGCGCTAGTGCATTCATTGATTTTTTGGTTAAAAAATGCAGTCACATTTTCTACAACATCTTCATAAGTCGGATTCGTTTGCATAGTCTTAGGTGTTCCTTGCATGTGCATACAGCAATATGTGCAGTTCAATGAAGAAACCGTTTGAATCATTTTGTTATCCAGCGTTCCAGCGCTTATATCGTTTACCACCAGTGCGCCAGCAAGAACTGCTGCTTCTGCTACAACCGAATTAAATGTGTCAATCGAAATCCATAAATTGGGATAATTATTTTTTATGTATTGGATTGTAGGCAAAACGCGTTCTAGTTCAGTTTCAATGGTAATCATATCAGCGCCAGGCTTTGTACTTTGTCCCCCCACATCAATAATATCAACTCCATTATGTACCATCTTGTCAATTAACGACTTATAATCGTTCTCAGACTCCATTCTGCTTGCTGTATAAAAAGAGTCAGGCGTTCTATTTACAACACCCATAATTAAAGGTCGACGTATCGGTAATTCCTTTCCCCTTGATTTAAGTGTAAACATCTGTTTTCTTTCTTATTTTTGTATAATATCACTTCAAAAATCCATTAAATTCTGTTACGGTGAAAGAAAATAATTCGACAATCTTAAAATTGAATTCCATTACAGACAAACAATATGATGAAGTCGTCTTGTCCTGCAAGGATATTTTCATGAAGAAAACACAAGATTATGGAACTTCATGGAGGGTTTTACGACTGATTTCAATAACAGATCAAATTTTTATAAAGGCTAAACGTGTGCGCACTATCCAGGAAAAACAAACCCAAAAGGTAAGTGATGATATTTCATCTGAATTTAAAGGAATTGTCAATTATGCAGCAATCGGGTTAATTCAGCTAAACCTCGGAAATGCTGAAATGGAAGAGATGCCTGCTGAAACAGTAGAACACGATTATGACCAGCAAATTAAGTTTGCTAAAAATACCATGCTGGATAAGAACCATGATTATGGCGAAGCGTGGCGAGATATGAGTGAAGAGAGTTTCATCGATTTGATTTTGATGAAATTGAACCGCATTCGTCAAATACTAGCAAACAATGGTGAAACGCTCATCAGTGAAGGTATTGATGCCAATTTTGTTGATATCCTTAACTATGCCTTATTCGCGTTGATTCTCATGTCAGAGCAGCTTGAAATCAAATCGCTTTAACTTTAACTATGAAATTCATTCTCCATATTACTCGTTTTATTGTTGGCGTTTTATTCATTTTTAGTGGGTTAATTAAAGCAAATGATCCACTAGGCCTAAGCTATAAAATGCAAGAATTCTTTGAGGTCTGGGGTATTGATTGGTTGAATGCTTTTGCCTTATTTCTTTCGATATCAATCATCACGTTTGAAATCATTGCAGGTGTTGCCCTGTTAATCGGATGGCAGTTTAAAAGTTTCAGTTGGATGCTCTTTGGGCTCATAGTATTTTTCACATTTCTCACCGGCTATGCTGTAGTATCCGGAAAGGTTAGAGAATGCGGATGTTTTGGAGATTGCATTAAACTTACTGCAGAACAATCTTTTTTGAAAGACCTTATCCTATTGATCTTAATTGGATTTCTTTTATACAACCGATCGAAGGTTTCATCACTCTTAACACCTAAATGGTCCATTGCATTGCTGGTTGCCACGACTATAATGACGATTTGGATACAGATTTATGTGCTAAAACATCTTCCATTATTTGATTGCCTTCCTTTTAAAGTGGGTGTTACCATTCAAGATAAAATGAAAATCCCTGCAGATGCTATACCAGATAGTACGGTGATTACATTTGAATACCAAAAAGATGGAAAACTTCTCGAATTCGATGCAGATCATTTCCCGGCTGATTTCAATGATAGTACATACCTTTTTGTTAAGCGATATGACAAATTAATTCGTGAAGGAAATGCCAAACCAGCCATTAAAGATTTTGTCATCATTACTGAGAATGGCACAGATACAACAGAGCTAGTGCTTAATTCGACAGGGAAAATCTATATCTTATTTACTAAGTCAATGGATGAAGATGAACTTGATGCTGAACTGATACAAACGATCGCCGAGATTCAAAAAATGGCTAACACCCAGAAAAATAGTTTTATGGTTGTCTCCTCAGATGCCGATAACCTCAAATCAGTACTTTTGAAAAAAGGATTGATTCTCCCCGTTTCTAAAGGAGATTTGGTTTCCATAAAAACAGCCGCACGATCAAACCCAACATTATTTCTCCTTGAACAAGGTAAAATTCTTGCAAAGTGGGGTAGAGAAGATCTTCCCTATTCTTTGCGGTGATTTCTTGATAAAATGATTTTCAGTAGTTCATGCTAAAAATAGTTGTAGAAAATCATACTATTTGTTAAATTGAGTTAACAAGTAAAACACCATAGTATGAAAACAGTAGCTGAGATTTTCA
>CAMCBE010000165.1 GCA_945872805.1 Chitinophaga pinensis
AACACACCAGCGGCACTTAATATCAAATCACGTTGTAATTCTGCGTTAAGCCTCATCCGAGGATAATAGCTGTAGTATTTATTATCAGGGTCCGTACCAAATTTCTGTTGAGTTTGTTTGGTCGACTGTTTATAGGTGGTCGAAGTAACCATAAGCTTCACCATTTTCTTAATGTCCCATCCACTATCCATAAATTCAACCGCAAGCCAGTCCAACAATTCAGGATGGGTAGGCAATTCTCCTTGGGTTCCAAAATCTCCTGTCGTTTTCACTAATCCTCTTCCGAAAAACTCAGCCCAAAGTCGATTTACATAAACGCGGGCTGTGAGGGGATTATCTCTTGAGGTCAACCATTTGGCTAATCCCAACCTATTTTTCTGAAAACGTTTTGTGTTAAATGCCATGATGGAACTTGGCGTGTTCATGTCAACCGTATCAGAAGGTTGATCGTAAACACCTCTTCTCAAAACACGTGTAGGTCTAATGTTTACGCTATCCTTCATGATCATCACCATCACATCGGCAGAATCTTTTTTGTTCAGGAAGCTTAATACAGTTTGCGCATCGGCAGAACTAATTTTCATTACGGGTTCTGCTGCGGGAGAAACAAGGTTAGGTTGAACATTTTCATCAACTTGGTTAAAAAAAGCAAACATGCTATAGTAGTCTTTTTGTGTTACCGGATCATATTTATGATCATGACACTTCGCACATTCTAAGGTAATCGCCATAAAGGCTTTACCAAAGGTGTTAGTTCGATCGGTTACGTATTCTATCCTATATTCTTCTTCAATGATTCCACCTTCTTGGGTGATTTTATGATTTCGATTAAACCCTGTCGCCAATAATTGTTCCTTAGATGGATTAGGCAATAAATCTCCTGCAACCTGCCAAGTTATAAACGTGGGAAATGGATAATTTTTATTGAACGCATTGATTACCCAATCGCGCCAAGGCCACATGCTTCTGCCCCCATCGTCTTGGTATCCATGGCTATCAGCATACCGAGCCAGGTCAAGCCATTGGATGGCCATTTTTTCACCATAATGTTTATTGCCAAGTAATTCATCTACTATTTTGTCATAGGCATTAGCTGAATTATCTTTTAAGAAACGATCTTGTTGTTCTAGTGTTGGGGGCAGTCCTGTCAGGTCCATGCACACACGTTTTAACAAGGTTTCTTTTTCTGCCTGCTCATTGGGTTCTAGTCCGTATGATGCTTGTTTTGCAAATACAAAACGGTCAATAGCATTTACGGCGTGTAAGTCTTCATCTACTTCCGGAACGGCCGGTTTTGTTGGCGGAATAAATGACCAATGTTTTTTATATTTCGCCCCTTGAGCAATCCACTTGCGAATTACTTCAATTTCATTTTTAGTCAGCGAAAGATTAGACGTTGGTGGAGGCATCACTTCTGCTGTATCTGTCGAAGTTATCCGTGCATACATCGCAGATTGCAGCGGATCACCTGGAATAAGGATATGATGTTTCGGGTCATCTTTAAGCGCCGCAAAAGCTCCTTCTTCTGTATCTAGCCTCAGTCCAGCTTTTCGTGCCTTTGCATCAGGCCCATGGCACTTGAAGCATCGATCAGAAAGGATAGGGCGAACATGGTAATTAAAGTCAACCACCTCTGGTATAGCAGGTTCTTTGCTTTGTTTGTTAACTGAAAAATAGCCGAAAGCCATTATCACTATACTGAATGATAAAATCAGCAACACTTTTTTATTGGTCAAGAGCTTCTTCACTTTAGAGCTATATTAATCTTTATTTAATCTATACTGTTGACAATTTACATAAGAATTTGCGCTTTATGTTCTTTCGTTTAATCTAATCTGCGAAATCGGTTGCGTTAGGGATAAACGCGAAGTACATACTTCAATGATTTGTTTTCAGACGTTAGCTAACCAAGGTCATATTTTCTAGATATCCGCCGGAGCATTGGTTATTAGCCCCTGAAATACATCAATACAAATCGTTATTTTTACAATAACTTAACTAATTAATCTATTTGCAGATGAACTCCATTTCCAAAAAAGTGTTGATCATTTTTATCACCATGCTATCTACGTTCATGAGCTATAGTCAATATGCGAATACCCAAGAATACCCTGTTTATGATGGGAATGATTTGGGATTAAACTATAGTCCATCATCCTCTACGTTTAAACTCTGGGCACCTTCTGCCAAAAAAGCAGAGATTATATTTTATAGATCATCCCTCGGAAATGATGAAATTGATACGTATGAAATGACACGCGAATCTCATGGCTCTTGGGTTAAGCGCATGGATCGTGATCTGAAAGGCATATACTATGTATTCCGTGTTTTCATAGATGGTAAATGGTCGAATCAAGTTCCAGATCCGTATGCAAAGGCTGTAGGCACAAATGGGAAACGCGCTATGGTACTGGATTTAGCGGATACCAATCCTGAAAATTGGGAAAATGATTTTTCGCCTGCATTTGCTAAGCGAGCTTATATGATGAAAGGAATTGGTGGACTACCAACCGATGCCATTGTATACGAACTACATGTACGAGACGCTAGCATTAGCGCAACATCAGGGATAAAAAATAAAGGAAAATTTCTTGGATTATCAGAGTCTGGAACCAAATCTGATGAAGGATTGTCGACAGGACTTGATCATTTAAAAGAACTTGGCGTAACACATGTTCATTTATTGCCATCATATGATTTTTATAGCATCGATGAATCTCTTCCCGATAGTACCCAATACAATTGGGGATATGATCCATTAAACTACAATACTCCTGAAGGGTCTTATTCAACGAATCCTGAAAACGGCAACACTCGAATTAAAGAATTTAAAACATTAATCGCTGCAATGCATGATAAAGGACTTCGTGTAGTGATGGACGTTGTATACAACCATACCATGCTCACTGAAAGTTCTAATTTTAATCAGTTGGTGCCAGGATATTACTTCAGACAAAAAGAGGGCGGTGGGTTTTCAAATGCATCTGCTTGTGGAAATGAAACAGCAAGCGAGCGTCCTATGATGAGAAAATTTATTATCGAATCGCTCGTGCATTGGGTAAATGAATTTCACATTGATGGTTTTCGATTTGACTTAATGGGAATTCATGATATTGAAACCATGAATGAGATTTCAGCAACGCTTCACTCCATTAAGCCGGATATTCTTTTGTATGGAGAGGGTTGGACAGCAGGGAGTTCTCCAATTCCTGATTCGTTAAGGGCAGTAAAGAAAAATGTAGCACAGCTAAATGATATTGCTGTATTCAGTGATGATATGCGTGATGGAATAAAAGGAAGTGTTTTTGAAGGACAGGATAGGGGCTTTGTCTCTGGAAAAACTACTGCAACCGAAAGTGTTAAGTTTGGGATAACAGCAGCGTGTTGGCATCCACAAATAGAATACAGTCTTATTAATTATTCTAAAGAACCTTATGCTACATCTCCTTCGCAAGTGATATCCTATTGCGAGTGCCATGATAATAATGTGCTATGGGACAAGCTTTCTATTTCAAATGAATTGGCTTCACCGGAATCCATTAAAGAAATGCATAAGTTGGCATTGTCTATCGTCCTTACTTCCCAAGGAATTTCTTTCTTGCATGCGGGATCAGAATTTTTACGTACCAAGAAAGGCGTAGAAAATTCGTTTAAATCAGCTGACTCCATTAATGCAATAGATTGGTCGCTTAAATCAAAAAATAACGATGTGTACAAGTATGTAAAGGGGCTTATTGCGATGCGCAAAGACCATCCAGCCTTTCGATTAACTACGAAAGAAGAGGTTGCTAGCTTGATTAAATTTATCCCACAGCAAGTTGATGTTGTAATTTCATATTCTATTCACGGAACTGAAGTGCACGACGATTGGAAGCATATTTTCATTGCGTTGAATGGGTCATCTCATGAACAAACAATTCAATTGCCTGAAGGAAGATGGAATGTATTTTCAGCTAACAATAAATTAAATGAATCAATACCTTCGGTAAAAGAAAGTACATTAATTCATCCCTTTAGTGCTTCTATTTTTTACAAAGAGTAACATCATGCAAGAAGTATATATTCTTTCCGCAGTAAGAACACCTATCGGTAAGTTTGGAGGTGCATTGAGCTCATTATCTGCAACTGAATTAGGAGCAAAAGCAATTCAGGAGGCTGTTTCACGCGCGGGAATTAGCAAATCAGATGTAGATGAAGTTGTCATGGGATGTGTATTGCAAGCAAACATTGGACAAGCACCTGCACGGCAGGCGGCAATCTTTTCTGGGTTGTCTCCAGATGTACGGTGTACTACAGTCAACAAAGTGTGTGCCAGTGGAATGAAAGCCATTTCAATGGGAGTTCAATCTATATTACTAGGTGATGCAGATGTGGTTATTGCTGGAGGCATGGAGAGTATGAGCAATGTTCCTTTTTACATTGATTCCATGCGTTGGGGGAATAAATATGGCGATCGAAATCTGATTGATGGCATCTCAAAAGATGGATTGACAGACGTATACGATAAGAACGCAATGGGAATCGCTGCAGAATTATGTGCGGAACAGTGCAACATCAGCAGAGCAGAGCAAGATGAATTTGCCATCGAAAGCTATCGTCGTTCTCAAAAGGCCTCTACTGAAAATAAGTTTAAAAAAGAGATTGTATCGATAATTATTGAAAGTAAAAAAGGGAGTACTATAGTTGATCAGGATGAAGAACCTTTTTCAGTCAATTTTGAAAAAATCCCAACGCTGAAACCAGCTTTTAAAGCAAGTGGCACCGTAACTGCTGCAAATGCCAGCACCATGAATGATGGAGCTGCCGCTATTGTACTGATGAAAAAGGAAAAAGCCGACAAACTCGGATTAAAACCCATTGCATCCATCATTGGTTATGCTGATGCTGAACAAGAACCTGTTTGGTTTACGACCACTCCGGCCATTGCAATCCCTAAAGCGGTAGAAAAATCTACTCTAACGATGGATATGATTGATTATTGGGAAATAAATGAAGCGTTTTCTGTTGTTGGAATTGAAAATTCGCGTCGTTTAAAACTCGATGCACGTAAAGTGAATGTGCATGGTGGTGCAGTTTCATTAGGCCATCCGTTGGGTTGCAGCGGCGCCCGAATTATAGTAAGCTTAATTCATATATTACATGAATACAATGGCTTATATGGTGCAGCAGGAATTTGCAATGGTGGGGGTGGGGCTTCTGCGATGGTCATAAAAAAAGGCAGCTTTTTGCAAGCATAGTAGTTCATTTTCATTCATATCTACATCAAAAG
>CAMCBE010000166.1 GCA_945872805.1 Chitinophaga pinensis
ACAAATCACAGTTAAAGTTCAAAAAGATATCCATATTCTTATCAATTTCAACAATTTCAAATGGTTATGGTTGAAAAATACTTAAATCTCTATTCCCCTTATCCATTAATTTTGCGATATGATTATCGATTTAAGATCAGATACCGTCACCCAGCCCAGTCTGGGCATGAAGGAAGCCATGCATACAGCCCCTTTAGGCGATGATGTTTTTGGAGAAGACCCTTCCATCAATGCACTTGAAACCTATGCTGCTGGCCTATTTGGTAAAGAAAAAGCGCTTTTTTGTCCGAGCGGAACAATGACCAACCAAATTGCCATCAAATGCCATACACAGCCAGGCGACGAAGTTATATGCGATGAATATTCGCATGTATACCAATACGAAGGCGGTGGCATTGCTTTCAATTCAAGCGCATCGGTACGATTATTACAAGGTAACCGTGGTAGGATAAAAGCAGAACACGTAAAAGAAGCCATTCAACCCGATGATATCCACAAACCCCATTCCAAGTTGGTGGTCTTGGAGAATACCGCAAACCGTGGCGGAGGAAGCTGTTATGATTTTAATGATATTATCGCGATAGGTAAAGTTTGTGCAGATAACCAACTGGCATTTCATATTGATGGTGCTAGGCTATTCAACGCAATGATCGCCAAAAATGAAAACCCGGCACAATACGGCAAAGCATTCGACACCCTTTCCATTTGCTTGAGCAAAGGCCTTGGTGCGCCGGTAGGTAGTCTACTTTTAGGCGATGCTGCCTTTATAAAAAAAGCCAAACGCATCAGAAAGGTTTTCGGTGGTGGCATGAGGCAAGCCGGTAGCTTAGCTGCAGCGGGGTTATATGCATTGGAAAATAATGTTGAACGACTATCGATCGACCATGATCATGCTAAAATGATTGAAGCAGCGTTACTAAACAAGTCTTTTATTAAAGAGGTCTTAGCAGTTGAAACCAATATTCTGATCGCTGAATGTTTACCAACATTCAATTTACCTGGCTTTATTGCAGACATGAAAGAAAAAGGCATCCTATTCCTATCGCTCTCCCCTAACCGTTTCCGAATGGTTACTCATCTCGATATCACACCAGATATGATTCAAAAACTTACCGAAACGATTAATACACTACACTAATGCCATTTCCTTCCATCAATCCTACCCAAACCAGTGCTTGGAAAAAACTAACAGAGCATGCTGCATCGATGAAGTCGACGCACATGAAAACCTTATTTGCACAAGACCCAAACCGTTTTTCCCTTTTTTCCCAAACGGAAGGTGATTTGCTGTTTGATTATTCTAAAAATATCATCACCAAAGAAACCCTCAACCTCTTATTAGATCTAGCGAAGGAATGCAAGCTGGGCGAAGCCATTGAAGCAATGTTTCAAGGAGAAAAAATAAATCAGACGGAGAACAGGTCTGTTTTGCATACTGCCTTGCGCAATTTTTCCAAAGACGCTGTACTCTTCGAAGGAGCAGACGTGATGCCCGATATTTACAGGGTGCAACATCAAATGAGGGAAACCTGCGCTAAAATACACTCTGGAGACTGGAAGGGATACACCGGGAAAAAGATAAAATACATTGTCAATATAGGAATTGGAGGAAGCGATCTTGGTCCGGTGATGGTTACCGAAGCATTAAAACCATATTGGGTTGAAGGGATAGAAACGCATTTTATTTCTAATGTTGATGGCTCACATATTGCTGAATGCCTGAAGGTTATAGAGGCTGATGAAACTTTATTTTTAGTTGCGTCCAAGACCTTTACCACACAAGAGACGATGACCAATGCCCATACAGCGCGCAACTGGTTTATCCAACAATCCGGAGATGCGGCAC
Source organism: Chitinophaga pinensis (assembly GCA_945872805.1). Classification (GTDB taxonomy): domain Bacteria; phylum Bacteroidota; class Bacteroidia; order Chitinophagales; family Chitinophagaceae; genus Pollutibacter. Next base: position 1,847 of record CAMCBE010000166.1, read on the forward strand.
ATGTGGCCAAGCACTTTATCGCCTTATCAACCAATGAAAAAGCCGTTACCGAATTTGGAATCGCCAAAGAAAACATGTTCGAGTTTTGGGATTGGGTTGGCGGTCGATACAGTCTTTGGAGCGCCATTGGACTATCTATTGCCTTAACGATCGGATATGACCATTTTGAGGAATTGCTGAAAGGCGCCCACGAGATGGATACCCATTTTAGAAAACAACGCGTTGAGGAGAACATTCCTATAAAAATGGCCTTACTGGGCATTTGGTACGTCAATTTCTTTGGTGCTCAATCGGAGGCCATTCTCCCCTACGACCAATACCTTCATCGCTTTGCAGCCTATTTTCAACAAGGAAATATGGAAAGCAATGGCAAGCGAGTAGATCGCAATGGCAAGCTCTTAACCTATGCATCTGGTCCGGTAATCTGGGGAGAGCCAGGCACAAATGGACAGCACGCTTTCTATCAACTGATTCATCAAGGAACCTTATTGATTCCATGCGACTTCATTGCACCAGCGATAAGCCATAATCCCATTGGCGACCACCATGAAAAACTCATGAGCAACTTCTTTGCCCAAACAGAAGCCCTCATGAATGGAAAGTCGGCCTCAGAAGCTGCAGCTGAACTAACTTCCTTAACATCAGAGCAGCGCGATAAACTTGTTCCCTTTAAAGAGTTCGATGGCAACAGACCCACCAATTCATTTTTAGTAAAACAAATCAATCCGTTCGAACTTGGTAAACTCATTGCTGCATATGAACACAAGATCTTTGTACAAGGCGTAATCTGGAATATCTACAGCTTTGATCAATGGGGTGTGGAATTAGGAAAACAACTGGCAAACAACGTACTTCCTGAATTAAAAGGCGATGAAACTGTTAGAAGTCATGATAGTTCGACGAATGGACTTATTAACTATTTTAAAGGGGCTAGAAGTTAGGCGTGAGATGAGAGATGTGAGAAGTGAGGGAATAAGACGTGAGAAAATAGACTTTAGAGGTGAGACGTTAGGAGTTAGAGGTTGGGAGTTGGGGGTTTTGAGTTAGAGGTTAGGGGTTGGGAGTTAGGAGTTTATTCAAAAAGCGTAATGGTATAAATAAATTGATTAAATATAAAAAGGGTGAATTACTTCACCCTTTTACTTTTATATTAATTTGTATTATACTAACTTCTAATAACTCACGTCTAACGTCTACTCTCTAACATCTAACTACTAACATCTAACGTCTTACTTCTCACGTTGTATTCACTCAGAACTAATAAACAAATCCAAATTCATACCAACTCCCAACTCACAACACCCAACTCATATCTCACATCTCTCATCTCACGTCTGTTGCTACCATTTATCCACCTGCTCATCCGCTCCGTTATCACCTTCTGAAAAAGTTGAAGAAGTTGAAGGAGTTGAAGAGTCTAAAGGGGTTGAAGTAATTGAAGAAGTTGAAGGGGTTGAAGGCTCTTCATCGATTGATTCAGTAGAGGCTTCAACAACAGCAGCTGGTGCTGATGATGCTTGTGCGTAGTTATTAGAATAACCACCTTCTCCTCCACCTGCATGTTCACCATCTTCATCGTATTCATGGTTGAATGCATCGAAATCGAAATCAGGCATCAATTCAGTTTTCACGTGATCGATTGATTCACCTAATGCCTTAATAAATTTATTGAAGTCTTCTTTATATAAAAAGATTTTATGACGATCATACCCATCATCATTAAAACGCTTTCTGCTTTCAGTAATCGTTAAATAATAATCGTTTCCACGTGTTGTTCGCACATCGAAGAAATATGTTCTTCTTTTTCCAGCACGTATACGCTTGCTGTAAACACTATCATTTCTTTTTTCGTTGTTCTCGTACGTCACAGTGTTGGTTTTATGTTTTGTTAAATTTGAGCCTAAACAAAGATAAAATTGTTTTTGAATTGTCAAAATTTATGTGATATCTATTTAAAAATGATTTATGACTGATAATCAATGATTTATGAAATGAATTATCCTCGCTGTTGCAACTTGAGCAGGTTTGCATAGTAGCCCCCTGCAGATAAAAGTGCTTCATGGCTTCCCTGTTCTACAATCGAACCTTCTTCCATGACAATGATATTATCAAAATTAAAGCTTGGAAATATTCGATGGGTTATTATTATGGCAGTACGATCTTGAAGGTATTCATTCAATGTTTGCGAAATAGTATGTTCTGTTTTTGCATCAACAGCACTTAAGCAATCATCAAAAATTAATAAATCAGTTTCTTTTGATAATGCCCTGGCGATCGATATGCGCTGTTTTTGTCCGCCCGACAACGTTACACCTCGCTCTCCGATGATTGTTTCAAATCCATTTGGAAGTGTTTCAATTTCAGAAAGAATAGCTGCTTTTTGTGCGGAAGATTTAGCATGTTCCATTGAAACATCATCAGAACCAAAATTGATGTTGTTGATGATGGAGTTGCTGAATAAAAAAACATCTTGAGGAACATAACTGATCAACGTGCGAAGTGATGATAAATCGAGATTGGATATTTCCTTGCCATTGAGTAAGATGGATCCATTGTCTATATCATACATCCTCAGCAGCAATTGCGCAATGGTTGATTTACCACATCCTGTTTTACCAATCAAGGCAATTTTTTGTCCTTTTTTTATTGTTAATGAAAAATCCTTGATGGCATGTATTCCTGTATGGGGATAGGTAAAGTTTATATGAGAAAAATGAATATCATCAATATGCTTGATGGTTTCTGGCGCTAATGGATTGGTGATGGTTGGATGAATACTCAAAAAATCATTTAATCTTTTTTGAGAAGCGGCAGCACGTTGAATGGTACTAGCCACCCAACCGATAGCAGACACAGGAAACGTGAGCATATTCACATACACTACAAATTCAGTGATGGTACCGGTAGATATTCTATGTTCTAATTGATAAATACTTCCAATATAAATAGTAAGCAACGTACTTAACCCAATCAGCAAGCCGATAGCAGGAAAATAGACAGCTTCTGCAGTAGAAAGGGCTAGTCCGCTTTTTCGGTATGCCTCTGTTTCTTTATCAAAGAAAGCAGCCGATACTTTTTCTTGTGCGTATGATTTTAGTACTCTAATGCCTGCGTATGATTCTTGTGCAGTAGACGTTAAGTCACTTAATTGCGCTTGAATTTTTTCACTCTTTTTATTGATGTAACTATTGACGTAATACATTGCAACGACCAAAAAAGGAAGTGGTGACAATACATATATAGATAGCATCACGTCCTTTCTAAACATGTAAAATAAGCTTATACCAATCAGCACAACCAGATTAACGAGGTACATCAATGATGGTCCGGTGTACATGCGAACACGCGATACGTCTTCCGATATTCTGCTCATCAAATCGCCT
>CAMCBE010000167.1 GCA_945872805.1 Chitinophaga pinensis
GATCAATTGATAAGTCATATCATTTTTAAAAATGATATTAATGTAGATGTATTTACGTTGGATACTGGTCGGTTGTTTTCTGAAACATATACTACATGGAATAACACGGTTGAATCATATCAAAAGAAGATTAAAGCCTATTATCCATTAGATAATGCGCTAGAAGATTTTGTATCAGAAAAAGGTCCAAATTCTTTTTATGAATCGGTGGAGAACAGAAAGCGTTGTTGCGCCATTCGTAAAATTGAGCCATTGCAGCGTGCGCTGAAAGGCAAATCTGTATGGATAACTGGAATTCGGGCAGCACATTCTAATGGCAGAAGTGATATGCCTTTGGTTGAGTATGATGCCGGGAATGAAATTGTTAAGTATCATCCTTTATTGCATTGGACAACTGAGCAAGTTACCGACTATATCAAGCTTCATGAAATACCTTATAATCCACTGCATGACAGAGGATTTGTAAGCATTGGTTGTTTGCCTTGTACAAGAGCTATTCGTCCTGGTGAGGATTTTAGGGCTGGTCGATGGTGGTGGGAAGAAAGTGATAAAAAGGAATGTGGTTTGCATGTACATGATTCCCATATACCTCATGATACCATTATTAATAATTCTCCAATAGATAAATCATAGTATATGAGTAAGCATCATCTAAATTATTTGGAGCAATTAGAAGCGGAAAGCATTCATATCTTTCGTGAGATTGCGGCCCAGTTTGAAAGACCTGCGCTATTATTCAGTGGTGGTAAGGATTCCATTACGTTAGTGCATCTTGCTAGAAAAGCATTTGCGCCAGGAAAAATTCCTTTTCCCTTAGTGCATATCGATACCGGTCATAATTTTCAAGAAGCTCTTGATTATAGAGATGCAATGGCGGAGAGTATACATGCTAATCTTATCGTAAGAAAAGTGGAGGATACCATTAAGGCTAAAAATCTAACCGAGGCCAAAGGGAAATTTCCAAGTAGAAACTGGCTACAGACCTATACTCTATTGGATACCATTGAAGAATTTAAATTTGATGCATGCATTGGTGGAGCTCGGAGGGATGAAGAGAAGGCTAGAGCGAAAGAGCGAATTTTTTCTGTTAGGGATGACTTTGGTCAATGGAATCCTAAACTGCAACGACCTGAATTATGGAATACGTATAATGGAAGAATTAATAAAGGAGAGAACGTACGTGTGTTTCCAATAAGCAATTGGACTGAATTGGATATTTGGAATTATATAAAGCATGAAAATATAACTCTTCCTTCTATCTATTTTTCACATGAACGTGAATTGATTGTACATGAAGGGCAGCTTGTTGCCTTATCTGATTTTGTGTTGAGGGAATCAACAGATGTAATCGTAACAAAGCGCATACGCTATAGAACTGTAGGTGACATGACCTGTACAGCAGCTGTGGAATCTGATGCTATAACATTGGATGAAGTGATAAGTGAAATTACGGCAGCAAAAATAAGTGAGCGAGGTGAAACAAGGATTGATGATAGGGTTACTGAAGCAGCTATGGAAGATAGAAAGAAGAACGGTTATTTTTAGTTTCGAAATACGGTAAGCGCTGAATTTATAAAAGAGAGTAAAGAAAACAGAATGGATATTTTAAGATTTATTACAGCGGGTAGTGTTGATGATGGGAAAAGTACATTGATTGGTCGTTTACTTTACGACAGTAAAAATATTTTAATTGATCAGCTTGAGCAATTGGAAAAGCAGACTAAAAATAAAGAGGCGGGTCCAATTGATCTTGCATTGCTTACAGATGGGTTACGTGCAGAGAGAGAACAGGGGATTACCATTGATGTTGCTTATAGGTATTTTTCTACTCCAAAGAGAAAGTTCATCATTGCTGATGCACCTGGACATGTTCAGTACACACGGAACATGATTACCGGGGCATCAAATGCTAGTTTGATTATTGTATTGGTTGATGCGCGTCAAGGTGTTGTAGAGCAAACTAGAAGGCATTCTATCATCGCTTCATTGTTGAAAATTCCTCATGTGGTGGTTGCTATAAATAAAATGGATTTGGTTGAATTTTCAGAAGAGGTATACACAAAGATTATTGCTGATTATGCATCAGTTGCTGCACAATTGGGTTTGAATGATATAACCTATGTTCCCATCAGTGCCTTACAAGGTGATAATATAGTTGATGCGAGTACTAAAATGGATTGGTATGTAGGGAAGCCTTTGCTTCAATTGTTAGAAGATGTGAGTATTGATGATGATATTAATTTAATCGATCCTAGATTCCAAGTTCAATTTGTTCTTCGCCCTCAAACTGATGAGTTGCACGATTATAGAGGGTATGCAGGGAAAGTGATAAGTGGTGTTTATAGAACAGGAGATGCAGTAACTATTTTACCAGCTGGATTTCAAACCAGCATTTCAAAATTAGAAATTGCTGGAAAGGAAGTTTCTGAAATTTTTGCTCCTCAAAGTGCGACAATACTGCTAGCAGATGATATTGATATCAGTCGAGGCGACTCCATTGTGAATAGTCAGAACCTTCCAATAACAAGTAATGAGATTGATGTATTGTTATGTTGGATGGATGATAAACCATTGCAGTCGGGAGGTAAATATTATATACAGCATAATAGTCAGTTGCAGCGTGCTATGGTTAAGGAGATTGAGTATAGGATTGATGTCAACACCCTGGAACATCAACCCGTAGAAGGGCAAGTGAAGTTAAATGAGGTGGTAAAAGCTAAACTAAAGACTTCTTCTCAGTTGGTATTTGATTCATATGAAAAACTCAGGGCGAATGGTACTGCTATTTTAATTGATGAAACGAGTAATAGTACTGTAGCTGCAGTTTTGTTTGTTTAAATAATTTTCTATTGGTTATTGATTCTAAAGATACGACTGATGATAAACGATGACTTAAATGACAATACAAATAAGTTAGGTGTAAATGAAAACGCCTATACTGAAAAGCGTTGGGCAAAAATCACATCTTATTCGGTCATGATATTTGCAATGATGTTAATTGTACATTTTTTATTTTCATATGTTTCAGTTAATGAGATTAAGAAAACCGGGTTAACTATTTATCATTCTTTAGATTCCAATTTTGGGATAATGGTTTTAGCTGGTTTTATTGCACAATTAGTAGATGGTGCTTTGGGAATGGGCTATGGAGTTACCAGTGCAACCATTTTATTGTCTGCCGGCATACCACCCGTTGCGATTAGTGGTAGCATTCACACGGCTGAAATGTTTGCAAGTGGAGCTAGTGGCTACAGCCATTATAAATTTGGGAATGTCAATAAGAAATTATTCAAAATACTTGTAATTCCAGGCGTGTTAGGAGCCATATTTGGTGCTCTTCTATTATATTATTTGGGCGATAAGCATTCTAATTATATCCGTCCGGTACTTGCATGCTATACATTAATACTAGGCATTAGAATTTTTATCAATGCATTTAAAAAAATGAAAGTTCGTTCTAAGTTTAAGCGTTATGGATTACTTGCTGGTGCTGGTGGATTTTTGGATTCATTCGGTGGAGGTGGATGGGGCCCAATTGTGACAACCACCTTGATCACTAAAGGAGGTAGTCCAAAATATATTATTGGTACGGTAAGCTTAACTGAATTTTTTGTAACCTTAGCGAGTGCATTTACTTTCTTTGCGATTTTAGGGGTTAGTCATTGGCAAACTATTATCGGACTTATTATTGGGGGTGTAATCGCTGCGCCGATTGCAGCAAAATTAGCCGGAAGATTACCACGAAAAGCATCATTTATTTTATTAGGCTTATTGGTAATGTGGTGGAGTGTTCGAATACTAATTAAAATTTTCTAGTCGTTATAAGAAATATCAATGGCTTATTTGCTGTATTGTAGTATGCAATAATTTTATTAGATGCCTGCAAGAACTATTTTTTACTTTTTTACTGCTCTGTAAAACTTCTGTCACATTATAGTTGTTCTAAGGAGGTAATTGATATTGTTGTAATTTTATCTTCCTTAAACAAATCTTAATCTATTCATTATGGAAACCAATACCCCTTCAACTAGCGGTTCGGCAGGTAAGTGCCCATTCACGGGAGGAACGCATAAACAAAGTGCTGGCAGTGGCATGCAGAACCGTGATTGGTGGCCTAATCAATTGAAATTGAATATCTTACGTCAACACTCTTCTTTGTCTAATCCTATGGACAAGTCGTTTAGCTATGCTGAGGAATTCAAGAGTTTGGATTTGCCCGCGTTGAAAAAAGACATTTATGAGGTGATGACTAACTCTCAAGCTTGGTGGCCAGCAGATTATGGACATTATGGCCCATTCTTTATTCGTATGGCTTGGCATAGCGCTGGTACCTATCGTATAGCAGATGGTCGTGGCGGTGGTGGAAACGGCACCCAACGATTTGCTCCACTCAATAGTTGGCCTGATAATACGAGTTTAGATAAAGCTCGTTTGTTGCTTTGGCCAGTTAAAAAGAAATATGGTAAGAAAATATCTTGGGCTGATTTAATGATACTTGCAGGTAACTGTGCACTTGAGTCGATGGGATTCACAACATTTGGTTTTGCCGGTGGGCGTGAAGATGTATGGGAACCAGAAGAAGATATCTATTGGGGTTCTGAACGTGAGTGGTTAGGTGATAAGCGTTACAGTGGTGACCGTGATTTAGAAAATCCACTTGCTGCTGTGCAAATGGGACTTATTTATGTAAACCCAGAAGGCCCAAACGGAAATCCTGACCCAATTGCTGCTGCACGTGATATTCGTGAGACTTTTGGTCGTATGGCGATGAATGATGAAGAAACCATTGCACTTATTGCTGGTGGACATACATTTGGTAAAGCGCATGGTGCTGCTGATCCAAGTAAATATGTTGGTCCAGAACCAGCAGGGGCTTCTATTGAAGAGCAAAGTCTTGGTTGGAAAAATACATTTGGTACAGGTAATGCAGGTGATACAATCACCAGTGGATTAGAAGGTGCGTGGACAACAACACCAACCAAGTGGAGCAATAATTATTTTGAGAATCTCTTTGGCTTCGAGTGGGAACTTACAAAAAGTCCAGCTGGAGCACAACAATGGACTCCCAAAAATGGAGCAGGAGCGGGTACCGTGCCTGATGCACATGATCCTGCTAAGAAACATGCTCCAATCATGTTTACTACTGATATTGCGTTGAGGGTAGATCCAAGTTATGGGCCTATTTCAAAACGCTTTCATGAAAATCCTGATCAGTTT
>CAMCBE010000168.1 GCA_945872805.1 Chitinophaga pinensis
GGGCATACAGATAATGTAGCATTGGCTGGTAATGGCGAAGTTGCTGACAACTGGGATCTCAGTGTAAAGCGCGCAACAACAATCGTTCGTTTATTGCAAAAACAATACGGAATCAATCCAGTTCAAATGACTGCTGCAGGTCGTTCTGAGTATCGTCCAATCGCTGATAACTCAACTGCTGAAGGTCGTTCTGCTAACAGAAGAACACGTATTGTTATTCTTCCTCAGTTGGATCAGTTCTTTAAATTACTTGAGAAGAAATAATTCTATAAAGAATTTTATATAACTAAGAAGGCCTCCAAATTGGAGGCCTTCTTAGTTTATGTAGTAGACTAACTTAATTTATAATTTTTACTGCCTGTCTTGCAAGTAGTTTCCAAGCTCCATTTTCTTTTTCAAAAACCATTAATACATTTAAGTGCACTTCATTTTCTTTACCATTATCGATTATGTTTGCATCTAATCGATGTCTTATGATTGCAGTGTGTTTTGTATGATACATTGTTTGATTGGTAGTATTGACAGTAAGAAATTTTGATATACCAGTAGTCAGCTTTTCGATAAATTCTTCTTGGTTTTCAAGTCGCCCATTGGAATGTCCATAACTTAATTTTTCATGGGTAATTTTCTGTAGAGATTCTCTATCTCCACTTTTTAATGCTGTCAGAAAGTAATTGACAGTCGCTTCAATTTTTTCGCTCTCATGTGTTTGTCCATGAATACTGCTCATCGAAAAGAGAAGTGCAAAGAGCATAATTTTTTTCATAATTGGAGTAAATTTTATTTATAATAGTGTTTCGAATTCAGCTGTTAACTTTTTGTTTGCCGTCAACTAGTTTACAAGTTGAAAATTAGACAATCTATCTGATACTTTAACTGATGGATTTCTTCATTGAATAAATTATTCAGTTATCTATTATACTTATCGTACCCATAAAAAAAGGGCTATCTATTAGATAGCCCTTTTTGTTAGTTTTTCGGGTATAGTGATTATGGAACTAAGGTTATTGTTTCCAATTTGTTTTCACGACCTTTTGATATGGTTATGTCAACTGTTTGCGGAGTATATCCTGCCGCAGCATAGGTTACAGAATAAGTGCCTTCTGGTAGACCACGAACCTTAAACTCTCCATCAGGTGCTGGCATTGCAATAGCAGTGAAGCCATTTCCATCATTGAATGTTACTGATGGGGTAATGCCTTCTGGCAATACTTTACCAGAGATTCTGCCAAAATTTCTATCGCAGAAAGGACGAAGTTTAGGCAATAAATAATAAGCGCCATTCTCTTCTATTACTGATCTAGAGATATCAAAATCAACCCATACTTTTTGATCATTTCCTATTCCACGTTCTCTGTGCTCATTACGTAGCTTTATGTACAAGAAATTATTGGTTTCATTTCTAAGTGTTAAAGGATATGATTGACCATCTATAACAACACTATTGTCTGTTCCAAGCGTAATCCTAATCTTTCTTACTGTTCCTGCAGGGATGTTACCTGAAGCTAGGTTTGTATCAATACCATTACGAAGTGCTAATACATTGATTTTCCCTGCGGTGAAATTAAGGTCAACCCACTCTCCGAAATCATCTTTTCTTTTTAAATGATCGTCTCTATCATCATCATCATCACCATATCGATCATCATCACCATGGGTAGAATCATCGTCTATTTTTACTTCTACTTTTTGAATGTCAATCCAAACGCTATCGAAATCACCAGGAGCATCAGTTAGGTAGACGCTTAGTGAATTTTTAGCAGCAATTGCGCTTTCATTCTTTTGACAAGAGCTGAATAATAAAGAAAAAATGAGGGCTACAGAAGCAATTGGCCAGAAAAAGTTTTTTAGTTTCATAATTGTTTTTTTAGTTTTTAAGAATATAGGGCAAATGTTGCCGGACAGTACATAGACCTCATTGAACGTATTGGGTTTAATGAACATTTCATTTAAACATTATTTTAACAAAATAGTAGTAAGATGTTAGTGGTTAGATGATGGAATAAAGCTTTTATAGGTATTAATACTTAGAGGGAGTTTAATTTAAAGACTTAATTATCACCTGTTTTTGTGATCTTCTATCTGATCTCTTATTCCCATTTTGTCCGAACTAATAATTAAATTGCAGTCATGTCGGATTACCTTAATGAGCTTAACCCCGAGCAAAGGGAAGCAGTGCTACATGTAACAGGCCCCCTTATGATAATTGCCGGTGCCGGGAGTGGGAAAACGAAGGTTTTGACAACACGCATTGCTCATTTAATGGCCTCAGGGGTAGATTCTTTTCGCATTTTAGCCTTAACCTTCACGAACAAGGCAGCCAAGGAGATGAAGGAGCGGGTAGAAAAAATCCTTGGGAATAATGAATCACGAAATTTATACATTGGCACTTTTCACTCTGTTTTTGCCCGAATCCTAAGGGCTGAAGCCAGTAAAGTCGGTTATCCTACTTCGTTCACTATTTATGACACCGACGATGCCAAAAGTGTGCTTAAAACGGTCATTAATGAACTCCATCTTGACGATAAAATATATAAGCCTTCAACAGTATATGGCCGTATTTCCTCTGCAAAAAATGCATTGGTAACAGCTGAAGATTATGCTAATGACTATGCTCTACAACAAGAGGATGCTCGTGCAAATAGACCGGCTATATCACAAATCTATACTGCTTACGCAAAAAGATGTTTCAAAAATGGAGCGATGGATTTTGATGATCTACTGCTTCAATTTTATCTGATCTTGAAGAATCATCCAGACGCACTTCATAAATATCAACACAAGTTTAATTACATTATGATTGACGAGTATCAGGATACAAATCCTGCTCAGTATGAAATCATAAAATTACTTGGTGCTGCTCATGAAAATATTTGTGTTGTGGGTGATGATGCTCAATCTATATATGGTTTTCGTGGGGCCACCATCGAAAATATATTATTGTTCAGAAAAGATTATGATGATGTAAAGTTGGTAAAACTTGAACAAAATTATAGAAGCACAAAACAAATCTTGCAAGTTGCCAATGAAGTGATTGGTAATAATAAAGGACAGATTGAAAAGCAGTTGTGGACTGAAAATGGAGAGGGAGAAAAGATTAAGCTGGTAAGGACTATGACGGATAACGATGAAGGAAAATTCATCGCTGATTCTATTCAGGAACAAAAATTGAGGAACCACTACTTTAATAAAGAGTTCGCTATTCTATATAGGACGAATGCTCAAAGTCGAGCATTTGAAGAGGCTTTGCGGAGAATGAATTTGCCCTATACTATTTTTGGGGGCATCAGTTTCTATCAACGAAAAGAAATTAAAGATTATATCGCATACCTGAGAGTTATTGTCAATTCTCAAGACGAAGAAGCGCTTAAGCGAATTATCAATTATCCCATTAGAGGGATTGGAAAAACATCCTTAGATAAATTGATTCTAGTTGCTAATGAACAAAACATTAGCTTCTGGGAAGTATTAACTAAAGCATCTTCCTTTGGTTTCAGGGCAGGAACCTTAGAAGCTATTGAACAATTTGTTACCATGATTAAAAGTTTCACGAGCATGTTGAAAAACAACAATGCATATGACGTGGCTTTTCATGTGGGCAAACAAACTGGATTAGTAAAGGAACTATTTAATGATAAAAGTACAGAAGGTGTTCAGCGCTTTGAAAACGTTCAAGAACTATTGAATTCAATCAAAGAGTGGGTTGATGATAAACAAAATCGTGCACAGATTGATGAAGATGGCGTTGTTATGCAGGAAGAACAAGCTCCTTTTGACGCAGAAAATAGTCAGCCTAAAAGTGATGTCGACTTTTCTGAAAATTCACTTCAAGACGCAATACCAAATCGCCCACTTCGTGAAGATGTTCTGTTGTCGGCTTACTTGCAACAAATTTCATTGCTGACCGACTCTGATCAAAAAGATGAATCTGCTGACACGATTAAAATGATGACTATTCATGCTGCAAAGGGGTTGGAATTTTCTTGTGTATTTGCAGTGGGTCTTGAAGAAATGTTATTCCCAAATGCGATGAGTATTAACTCACGAGAAGAGCTTGAAGAGGAAAGACGTTTGTTTTATGTGGTTATTACAAGAGCAAAGCAACGACTTTGGATTACGTATGCAAATACTCGGTATAAATTTGGACAGGTGGTTCAAAACGAACCTAGTCGGTTCATCAATGAGTTACCGGAAGATGCAATTGATAAATCATTTGCTGGAGGTGGATTTCGAAATCAAACTGGTGGTCCATCGGCGTCAGATCGAATGAGGGGATGGGGTGGACAAGGAACTGCAACAACTGGTCAGAAGACTTACTATACTGAGCCTAAAAAGCAACCTGAGCAACCTGGATATTTACCCATAAATCCATCTCCAAATAAACCTATTGTTCATCAGCCCTCAGCAGATTTTGTTGCGAGTGACACTACAGATTTAAAGGCGGGGCAACGTGTAGAGCACCAAAAATTTGGATTTGGCGAAGTGCTTAAAATGGAAGGGGCTGCTCATAATCCAATTGCTACGATCAAATTTGAATTAAATGGAGAGAAGAAAATTATGTTGAATTATGCTAAATTGAGGATAATTTCTTGAGGCAAGAGGGATAGAGGAGGCAAGAGGCAATAGGCAAGAGGGAATAGTAAATACAGAAAAGGCACATGGGCACAAAGGCACGAGCAAGGGGATAGTCAAGAGTAAAACAGCGCTAAGCGTTCAGCGTAAAGCGATTGAGGAGGCAATAGGCAAGAGGGAATAGGAAAGAGGCACTAGGCAAGAGGGACTAGGAAAGAGGCAATAGGCAAGAGTGAAGCAGCGTTCAACCCCCAACCCCTAACTCCCAACCCATAGCGTTCAGCGTAAAGCGATTGAGGAGGCAATAGGCAAGAGGGAATAGGAAAGAGGCAATAGGCAAGAGTGAAGCAGCGTTCAACCCCCAACCCCTAACTCCCAACCCATAGCGTTCAGCGTAAAGCGATAAACAGTTTATCATGAAATATATCTTACTACTACTAAGTTTTTTCTTGTTGAATGTTGGTCACTCGCAAATAATTTCTGAGCGTGATCAAGCAAAAGTTGTAGATGAAATTCTACAAGATCGAATGAATGTACTGTTGCCAACTTTAATGGAACGGACTGGCATTGATATGTGGGTGATCATTGCAAGAGAATACAATGAAGATCCTGTATTAAAAACAATGTTACCTGCTACA
>CAMCBE010000169.1 GCA_945872805.1 Chitinophaga pinensis
ATAGAGAAATGTATAGAACTGAGTTTGGTTTTGTTTTTTCAGATGAGGAATGGCGGGATTTTTTATTTTTCTGCGATGGGGTTGATAATAAATTTATGTTTAAAAGAACAGATGATTACTTGGCATTATGGAAGCAACATCGAGAGATGGGGGGCTAAGAAAATCCTTTGACAAATGATCTATTTTCAATGCAATGTTTGATTTTTCTGTCTAATAAAATGCTTTATGATGCAAATCTTTTCCCATTTTCTGTCTTTAAGAATAATTCAAAGTGTATGTCTTCTTGTTTGATGAATCCTTTTTGTGGAAGTGTATTGTCAGCTACCATCTCTACCACGGCCGCAATGGAAGCAGCAGTTGTCCAGGATATCGCTCTCCATTTTTTTCCTTGGATTTCTATCGGATTAAATGACTTATAATATTCTTCTCGGGTGAGTGCCTCATTTTTCCATCCTTCCACAACAGCATAAACCAATACTACATCTTCTTCGGTTGGAGGCTTCGCTTCGGTGAGAATTTCCTCAATGAGTTCTCTTTTCTCTTTTAATATGAGTTCATACAACAGAAAATTCATCAGTTTAGCATGGCCAGGGTAGCGAATGGTTTTGTAGTTGAGTGTATCAACTTTGCCTTCATAGGTTTCACACATGGTGCCTAATCCGCCTGATGTGATGAATGCTTCATAGTCCCTTCCTTCAATGTTGATATATTCTATTCCTTCTAGAGAGGGAACAATTTTTCTAACGCCATTATGAATGACTTCCGCGTCGTTGATGTATTCATTGATGACGCCGGCGGGTGACCAGGTGAATGAGTAGCCTAAGAGTCCGTTTGGATAGCGGGGAAGTGCACCTACACGCAATTCGATATCGCGCACCTTAGTGAAATGTTTAATCAGGTCTGACCCGATGATGCCAATTAATCCTGGTGCTAGTCCGCATTGAGGTGCCATGACGGCCTTGGCGGTTTTAGACATTTCTAAAATGGCTTTTGTGGTAGGCACGTCTTCTGTTAAGTCGAAATAGTGCACACCATGTTGATGGGCGATCTGAGCGATGGGAAGGTTTAGGTTATACGGCATACAAGAAACCACTGCATCATATTGAGGAATATGTTCTGATAGGAGGTTGATGTCTTTTATATCTCCTGTGATGATTGGAAATTCGGCGTCTGTGATAGCGTTGTTTTTATCAAATCCGGTTACGGTAAATCTATTGTTGAGTAGTGTGCCTACTAATAAGCCCACTTTGCCCATTCCGAAAACGAGTATATTTTTCATGATCTATGAATTGTAGTTGAATAATAAGTAATAGCTAATCTAAACGATTTAATTACTTATGGAACATGCGAACATGCCGACCTCAGAAAAGCCAAGAGAGAAAGTTGTTGGGCGAGGTGGAAGTTCAAGGTGGTTTGAAGTTTGACTGATTAAATTTAGGGAAGAAAATTGGATTTAATTAGTACAACCTAGATTAAATTATATCTTTATGTCGAGTTTTTTTAATGAGTAAGAGGGCAATTTATTGAAATAAATATATTTATATTTTTTGTTTTATAAAATCAAGGCCGTCAATCTTTCTAATCCTTAAACTTCGAAGTATTATGCGTACTAAAAATTGGTTTAGTTAGAAATAGTTTTAAATTCGATCATTAATAATCCCGATCTTAATTTTACGATATGAAAAAAGCATCACGATTTATTTTATTGGGTCTTATGTTAGTTTATATGGTTTCTTGTGCAACTATTAGAGATGGTCGAGTTACTTCGTATCAACGTACTAAACCAATGCGAGGGGAGCCGATGCGTCAAATTAAAGTAGGTGCATTTATTTGGGATCTTGTCTTATGGGGTGGCGCAGGTGTAATTATAGATTTTGCTACTGGGGCAATTTACAAGCCAGATCCAGTTGAAATGAGAAAGCATAATCAATATGTGCCGCATTCAGCTAGGAAACAGTAGATTTCTATTTTTTGCTTCGATAATTTGTTGTCATTTCAGTCGCTATTTGACGGTATTCCTTATGGTTAATCGCTGTAGTTTTTCTATCCATGCTTTCTACAGATCAGTAGTTACCGTCCAACTTCCTTCTTCCAATTCATCTTCTAATTCTCCCGCATCCCAACCGCAATAGCCAATAAAGAGTTGGATTTCTTTTTCACTAGCTCCGTGTAAATTAATAGCATCAAGCAGGTGTTGAATATCTCCACCATAATACATATCACTAGCTATGGGTTGAGTTCCTTTAATCAGATCAGGCCTCTGGTGTACTGAATATATATGTTCTTGGTCTACTGGACCACCTTCTAATAGAGGAAAGGGTTTGCTGTTGCGAAACTCCATCAGCTCATTTAGATTTCTTTGAAATGGTCTGTTCACGACAAAGCCCACTGCACCATCATTGTTATTTTCGACAATTAGAATGATGCTATTTTCAAAATAGCTGCCATCTAATGAGGGTGTACTCTTGATATATGAACCGGGCTTTGTCATACAAAATGTGAAGTGATTGAGCTGTGAATTTACATTATTTCAGATCAGGTAAATAATGATAAGAATCACTTTATCATGAAAAACAAAAAAGGCCCACATTGCTATGAACCTCTCAATGGTTTGGTAGTTATCAAGTTTATTTGCTCTATTTCTTAAAAGATTGGCTTTTTATCCGGGTATAAAACTCAACAACTTTTTGACCTTCAACATCGGAAGGCATGATTTGATAATAATCATCGTTACCGTCAAAGATGATGTTCAACTTTATTTTTTTGTCAATTATAGAAGGATAAGTAGAAAAAAGATTTGTTTCAGTAATCTCTTCATCATTAAGTTCAAAAATTCCAAAACCAAAGCCACTTCTAAGCTTCAGGGTATCTGTTTTAATTTTCATATCCTGTACAAACATAAAATATCCCTTGTGAAATATTTTATATTGAACACGATTTTCAAACAAGGAATCTTTTCCAATAACCTGACAATACTTACTCATCTTCCAGATACCATCAATAAATGATGTTCCAACCGCGGGAATAGAAACATATTGTTCAACCAATGTTGTAGGTAAACCATTTATCTTCAATTGGTCAATTGTTTGCTTGTATCTTTGTTCTGTTTTTTCAATTTTGAGCTTAAATATATACGGAGTATCCAATGCAGAAGTGGAATACATGTTATGCTCCAACAATTGGTCACCATTAGCCTCATAAAATCCAATCCCAAAAGAGGCTGTTGAATCTTCTTTCAAATTAGTATATGCAAAAAATTCATCAGTATATATCTTAACCTGGTTCTGATCTGAATAAAATGTATCAATCAAAGGATTTTGAATTCTCTTACTTTCGATGCGGAAAATCCCTGAAATGGCACTTTCTTTTTTGGAAGAGTTGCAAGAAAGTAACAGTATGGTAATAGAAGATAATACAACTTTTTTTACCATGGTGATTTATTATTTGGCAATTATTGGAATAGTAACGTTGATTAAGACATAAAAAAACAAAGTTATTGAAAAAGTAATCCACTGGGTATAATTGGACAATTCTTTATTTTCATTCATGTAATACCTCAAAACAGTTTGGTCACACATGATGATAAAAATGGTTCCCAAGCTAATAATATCTACAACTTCCGCAATTGATACCAAAGAAGTGTCTGGTATGTTTTTGGTTAAAACATAATTATTAGAAGCAACCGTGAACAAAGCACCTACGGTGATTCTCAACTTATCAGTCTTATCCGCATAAAATGATAAAAATGCAATCATAACGGAAACTAGCAGAACAATAAACAATTTTACATAGTACCCATAATCTTCACGCTCAATTTTCAAACCAAATCTATATTGATTGTATGTATTGCTTTCATTTTTATTTTCATCGGGATTTCCAAAAGAAGATTGGTATGTGTGTAAGCTAGATGAAAGTATTTTATCACTTTTCTGATATCCATTGAGTTGAACACGCTGGCTTATTTTGGAGGAAGCCAAATCAGGAACAAACTTCAATTTACTCGCATTCAATTCTTTATGTTCAATAGGTATAAATAGAAAATGCTTATCCAGTGGGTAAGCGGCTGGACTAAAAAATTGAGTACTGCTTGCTCTGACGAAATAAAGAACATAAGCCGACTTTTTGTCTGATGAGACTTTAGAATTTACAATTACGGCATCTTGTATTTGTCCGTTTATAATTTTAAAAGGAAGATTAGCAGGCACTACTATACTTTTTTTAAGAGAATCAATGTCTTCAAATTCAATTAATGATGGATCCCATTTGAACCATTGAAAAAATTCATAATCCCATTTAGATTTTGTAAGTTCAAATGAAATAATTCTTTCCAAGTATGTTCCTGCTAAAACTACTTTTGCATTATTATATTTATTCTTAAAGCTATTGGTTGTCGATGATGTAGAACTAATTAAATCTGGATAAATAGTAGAAATCAGGGTGTTTTCTCTTTCCTTTATGATATCTTTTACCGTTGAAATACAAACAAAAAAAAGAATGACATACACTGCCGTTAATACAACAGCCCAAATAAAGGCCTTCATTTTATTCTTCCTCATATTGTCACGTTAAAAGTAGTAAAATTCGCACTAACCCCTCCCATCTAATATTAAATTATTGTTAATGGAAGCGACTAAAGATTCACTTTGGCTCGCGCCCCTACTTATTTTAAATTACTGGGTTAGAACTTAAGATATTTAGGACTTTTTCAATTACATAGAAGCTGAAATTAAAAGCTCTTGATATTCAAGGGCGAAATTACTTTTTTCGTTTGGAGAATAGCGGGTTCCCTTTTTTATATCTCAATCAGTGTAAATAATTAATTAAACAAAAGGCCCACATTGCTGTGAACCTCTTAAAGCTGTGGAGAATACCGGGTTCGAACCGGTGACCTCTTGCATGCCATGCAAACGCTCTACCAACTGAGCTAATTCCCCAGGAGGATTGCAAATATAAAGATTAAAGAGGACTATCTAAAACAATACAGGATTAAGTGGAGTATCAATTTGTTCACCAACAACAGCACCAGGACACCATGTATCCCAGTCATTCTGTTGATTTTTATTTTCAGGAGATTTCAATAACATATCCTTGTCCATATAAATCATCGTCATCACCTTTCGCATCTTGTTAGTGATATTTGGTCCAGCGCGATGATATAACCAACCCATA
>CAMCBE010000170.1 GCA_945872805.1 Chitinophaga pinensis
CCTGGTAAGTTTTTGGCAATCTCACCTGCTTCATCACGAGCACAAACAATTACAGTAACCGCGTTCTCTCTGCTCAATTCCAGCTCCTTTTTCTTATAAAGGGCTAATAAGATAAAATACCTCAAATAATAAAAAAGCTGAATACCTGCTGTACATAATAAAATCAAAACAGGCAACCACAAGATTATCTCCATAATCGCGAAGATAAAGCAGCTAGGTAAACCAACCCGATGCATGTCTGACTATTTATCCTTTGTTTTTTAACAACTTAGACTCAATATCTTTGCCATATGAATTACGAAGAATGCCTACAATTCCTATACTCTAAACTGCCCATGTTCAGCAGGATTGGTCCGGCTGCTCTTAAAAACAACCTAAACAACACAATTAAAATTTGTGACTTTCTTTCAAATCCTGAAAAAAAAATAAAAACCATCCATATTGCAGGAACAAATGGGAAAGGGTCTGTAAGCCATATGCTGGCATCCGTTTTTCAATTTGCAGGTTATAAAACAGGACTGTACACCTCTCCGCACTTAGTCGATTTTAGAGAAAGGATTCGCGTCAATGGCGAGATGATCAGTAAACAATCTGTTGAGAAATTTACCCACAGAATAATGCCACTCATTGAAGAAATTCAGCCTTCATTTTTTGAAGTAACGGTGGGTATGGCATTTGATTACTTTGTGGAAGAACAAGTTGATATTGCCATTATAGAAACGGGGCTTGGGGGCAGGTTAGATAGCACTAATGTAATCCTTCCAGAACTTTCCATTATCACCAACATTGGATACGATCACACAACTATTCTTGGCAATACACTTGAAGAAATTGCTGTAGAAAAAGCAGGAATCATTAAGGCTACTATTCCAATTGTCATTGGAAGGACCCAACCGGAAACAAAAAACATTTTTGAGGCAAGAGCAAGAGAGATGGGATCCGTTATCTACTTCGCAGATAAACAATACACTTCAACGGCATCACATTTATCAGCGGCACTCATCTCTGTCCACTTAAGTAATGTGCAGACCGGGGAAGAGCTTGATATTGAATCAGACATGTCTGGGCTATATCAGAAAGAAAACATTGCCACGGTGTTAACGTCGATTCATGTGCTTGAACAAGTGGGGTGGAACTTGCCTTCAGCCGCTATAACAGAAGGCATAGGCCATACAAAACAAACTACTGGCTTATTAGGGAGATGGGATTTACTCTCACTAAACCCTTTGTTAATATCAGACGTAGCCCATAACATAGATGGAATAAAAGAAATTTTAAAACAGCTCCACACAATAAAGTATGAAAAGCTGCACTTGGTTTTAGGTTTCTCAAAAGACAAGGACATAGAAGCATTGCTTGAACTACTGCCAAAGGATGCTTCGTATTATTTTACACAAGCACATATACCTAGAGCACTTGCACATGACGATTTGAAAGCAATTGCAAAAAGCATCAGTGTAGAAGGAAAATCATTTGATGATGTAAACTTAGCGATTGAAGAGGCCCTGCTAAGTGCAGCTCCAAATGACCTGATTATAGTTTGTGGCAGTATTTTTGTTGTAGGTGAAATAAGAAAAATAATTAATAGGTAAGCTCACCTAATTTTTCTAATGCATAAAAAAGAGCTGTAGCATGCATGCTCTGAATAATTTGCTTATTTCGCAAGAGATCTTTAACCTCTTCAAGACTCAACAGCTTGATCTCTATTTCTTCATTAGCATCCAACGATTGTGAGGCTACATGCTTTCCTCCAGTTGCCAAATAAAAATGCATCCAATTATTATTTGTCGATGGATTTGCTGAAGTCTTGCCTAGAAATTCGATGGAATCAAATTCATACCCGGTTTCTTCCATCAACTCGCGGGCGATTGCCTCCTTAGGATCTTTATCAGTTGCATCTACACAACCTCCGGGTATTTCCATCATGGTCAAGCCCAAGGCATGTCTATATTGCCTCTCAAATACAAACTCACCTTTGGAAGTAATAGCCACTGCTGTAACCCAATCCGGAAATTCATACACATAATATGGATCAACAATGGCACCATCTTTTCTCTTACATCGATCCCTTCGCACAGTAAACCATAAATCATTAAAGAGATATTCAGACTTCACGAGTTCCCAATTCATATCAATTCATTTTTGTGGCCCTAATCAATGCCCTTCTTAAATAAGGTGCACGCAGTTTTTTATCGTAATAGAATATCATATACCCAGGGGAAGGAGTTACATCATAACCATCTCTTTCGAGCAATTCTGTAAAATCAAGCTGGTCTGTATGCAGATGATAGGTACACAAGGCAATCCTCATCGGTTTCCGATTAGAAAGAATTGTTTCAAATCCCTTAAGTAACCTCCGCTCTCCCCAATCAACATCGATCTTCAGAAAGCTTACCTCTTTATCCTTGAAATAGGTATCCCCTGAACAATTGCGATCATCATTTTTGTCAGAAATAAACTTTGGCACTATTTCTACCTTATCCTTCCACGGGGCAAATGTGTATTGCAATGCCTCAATCCATTCTTGATCTGCCTCAAATAAATATATTTTTTTTACCCGCTCAATAACAGATAGTGAGAAATTTCCTTCCGCAGCGCCAAAATCAGCTAGAACATCATTCGCATGCAAATCAAATTCAGCTGAAAGATACCGGTGGGGGCTTTTTGCATCTTGTTCAAGGGTTAGGTCATGGAAAGAGCGCCTTATCCGATCAGCTGACCAACGTCTCTTAAAATAAAGCCTTTTGCCATCCTGCAAAACATATTTTAACCCAGTAGCTGAATCATCAAATACAACTATTGAATTTAAATCATATTGACTAGTGAATTCATACGGAAAAATGCGAACACCATTTCCCTTGATAAAATGCAGTACTTCTTGCACTTCAGCATCATTTTTGCTAGAAGGAATTGAAGCATAATATGCTGGTATTTTTTTCTGAAGCTGAGACAAAAGAATTTTTTTTCGAATGGGCTTCGGAACAACTATTCTATACAGTTGAAAAACAAAAGAATTCATACCCATTCAAATTTAAAGAGTCTTTATTTTTTTCACTTAGATCAGCATACTGATATAGTTGGCTTTACGGAAATCTCATATGTAAAGTAACCACTAATTCAGGTTTTAGATTAGCCCCTATATAGACCCAAGAATTCATACTTTATAAAATCAACAAAACATTAATTGAACCAAATCAAGCTCAATGCAGTATTTGTTTCAATAATACCAAGTGCAGATGCAGCGCTATTACTCATTCGCATAGACATCCCATCGCTTTCCTTTCCCGGAGGAACTGACCCTAGTACTTTTGCAAAAACAGACTTATCAGTTCCCTTCACACTGATTTTTACGATTGTGCCGGGAATAACGCTATTTAGCAATACATAATACTTCCCATCATCCCACCCACTGCTACTTTTAAATACACCATAAATAAACCCTTCTAACTTTTGAGGCTTGCCCTCTTTAGATTGCTGCGCGAACGATGAAGAAAAATAACCTGCCCCTTTAGCAGAAGCATCCACCTGAATTGGCTTTGGCGTAGCAGCCACAACAGTGGCATTTTCAACTACTTTTGAAGGCCTCTCTACTTGTAGCTCAACCACTTTATCTTGTTGTTTCTCTACTTTCTTTTCGGCTGGAGCTGGCGCTGGTGCAGGAACTGGGACTATAACCACAACACTTTTTTTAACTTCTTTCTGAACAGCAGGAGGTGGAGTAGACTCTACAACTTTTTCCACCTTCGCGGCTTCGATTGGTTTACTCTGCAGCACAGGTATTGTAGCTTTTACAAAACCAACAACCAATTCATCCCCAATATTAATTTGATCAACACTTAATTTATTCCACTTTTTTAGTTGCGCAACCGTAACATTATATTGAGAGGCAATATGAAGCAAGCCCTCTTTCTGAACGACTTTATGCGCTACTGGAATACCTGTTTTGTGTTCTACATCTTGATTGAAATTGCTAGAAACCAATGGAATTTTTATGGTCTGGCCGATTGACAAGCCTTTGTCCATACTAAGGCCATTAAACGGTGCAATTTCACGTGGGCTGATTTCATACTTTCGCCCAATGCTATACCAGTTTTCTTTGGGAACAACTTTGTGTTCTATATACAATCCTTTACCTGTGCCTTTCACAATGAGCTGTGCAGATTGAGAAAAACTGCCTAAGGAAATCAATAAAAAAAATATCAGATAAGTAGTGCGCATAAAAAAAATTGACTTGATAATTAAACTGTTAAAATCTGGCTACACGGAGTAAATTAAGAATGTAAAAATAAGGCAAAATCATTTCCTCATCAATATTCTCCATTTCATAGGATAGTAATTATTCACTCTTCCTGATAATGCCTTAATCCAACCCATTCTAATCCCTTTATAGGTGAGTAGAATCCACCCTAATTCGCTAATATTATTCGAAAAATCATCTTTTCTAAGATATTTCAACGCCTGTTCTTTATCCAATTCAACTGTTCGAATTTCACTTGAATACATTGTACTCATAGCTAATTCGTGATCAGGAATAATGTCGTTTCGCAGCAACGAACCAATACGTATCCCTGATTTTCGTATTGTTAATATACGTTGAAGTAATTGAACATCTTCCTTATTTAAAGCATCTACTACAAAAACATCTTTATCATAGGTAGAGTACGTCAACTCCATTGCTGGATTAATCCATTTTTTTAAAAAATCAAAATGAGTATCTACTGCCTTTTTTTGGCTGACATCAGAGTGTGTAAAATAGCCTCCTGTTCGCTTTCGCAAAAACGCACAAAAAAATCCTTCTCCGCTCAACTTATCGGGATAAAATCGATAGCCAAAAGCATGGTGAACGGAAGATTCTGTTTCGACAACGCCCCAACTCCTGTCAATTGAAATTTGAATTGATTCATATTCACCGTCACGCATCAAAAAATCCAGGTTGCGTTCATTTTCCTCTATTGAGTAAGAACAAGTAGAATAAACTAAAACACCATTTGCTGCAAGTGCTTTAGTTCCATCTGTTAGAATTCTCTTTTGACGGGATGAACAAAAATCAACCAACTCAGGGTTCCACATACGTGCAGCATCACTATCTTTCCTAAACAATCCACTGCCACTGCATGGGGCATCTATTAAGGCCACATCGAAAAACCCTTCAAGTTTA
>CAMCBE010000171.1 GCA_945872805.1 Chitinophaga pinensis
CTTAAAATCTAGGATAGATAAACGTTTGCGTTTAAGGTTAAGTAAATTTTTTTCAAAATCTTAAATGGATCTTTTGGGCCATACTTTTAATACACCTTTACTACTGATTGTATTTAATCGACCAGATCTTACTCAACGGGTATTAGCGATTTTAAAAGAAAATAGAGTCAATAATTTATATATTGCTTTTGATGCCCCAAGGGATAAGTCGCAAGAAGAAGTTATCGCTTGTGCTGCTGTTCAAGAAATGGTTTATGGGGTAGATTGGGCAAAAAATATTCAAATTCTTTCTAGGTCAACCAATTTAGGATGTGGGTATTCTATCAGTCAAGCTATTGATTGGTTCTTTACACATGTTGAAGAAGGCATTATTTTAGAAGATGATTGCTTGCCTTCCTCATCCTTTTTTAGTTTTACTCAACTCGGCTTGAAGGACTTTAGGGATGATAAATCAGTTTGGCAAATTGATGGATCAAATTTTAATCCTTGCCATACGAAAAATCTTTATGAGTTTTCATCCTTTCCTCTGATTTGGGGCTGGGCTACTTGGAAAGATCGATGGAATGCGTATCGATTTAATTTTACCCCTCAAGAAGCTAATGACATTATTATAAATCAATTTAATAATAATTTAATTAAGGCTTTTTGGTTGAATCGGATAAAGGATTTTTACTCAAATGCTGTTGATACATGGGATTATCAGTGGATGCTCACCATTTGGAAGCATAATGGCAAGGTTGTTCGACCCCCTGTGAATTTAGTACAGAATGATGGCTTCTCGTCTAGATCTACTCATTTTGAGGTTAATCGATATAATCATTTATCTAAAAAAGCGATTGATTTTAATTTAGAGGAGTATTCGCCGAAAACAATAGCTGAGTACAATTTCGAGTTAGATGAGTTACAATTTAGGGGTCGTTTTATGAAAGGGAGTAAGTTGTATTCCTTTTTGTTTTTCGTCAATGATAATTTTATTAAAACCATAAGACGTGCTATACGATTTAACTAAAAGTCTATACTATTTTTCATTCACGGTTTATCTTTCTGTGAGGTATTTTTTCAAAGACATTCGAGTTCATTTTAGTGCACGAATAAAAAACGTTTCATTTAATAACCACAATCGAATTTATGAGCATTGCGTAGTTGAAAATTCCACACTAGGAAAGTTTACGTATGTGTCGGCTTCAAGTGTTTTAAATAACGTTTCTATTGGTTCATACACGTCAATTGGACCTTCCTGTAAAATTGGATTAGGTATTCATCCTAGTGATACATTTGTTTCAACAAGCCCCATTTTTTATTCAACTAAAAATATGTTCAAAGCGAAATTTACTGCTATTAATTTCTTTGACGAGTATAGTAGAATTAAAATAGGGAATGATGTTTGGATTGGAGCAAATGTCATCATAAAAGATGGTGTTCGCATAGGGGATGGTGCGATTGTTGCTGCGGGAGCTGTTGTTACTAAGGATGTATCTCCTTATGAAATTATAGGAGGTGTGCCAGCTAAACACATGCGCTTTAGGTTCGATGAAGCAAAAATTTCTTTTTTATTAAAAACCAAGTGGTGGGATTTTGAGGAACGTGCTCTTCGTAAATATGTCGAAAAGTTCCAAGACTTAGATTCATTCCAGGAGTTCATTACAAAACTACAGGTTTAATTATAGTGGAGAACAGACAAGCTCTTATTTCAGTCATTACAATTAGCTTCAATTCCAGGGACTTTATTGAAAAAACAATACAGTCTGTTTTGAATCTGAATTACAAAAACATCGAATATGTTTTTGTTGATGGTTTGTCCACTGATGGCACTCCGCATATCATAGAATCTTTTTTCCCTTTATTTAAAGAGTTGGGCATTCGATATAAATATGTATCTGAATCTGATTCTGGAATATATTATGCAATGAATAAGGGACTTAATCTATCAACTGGGGATTCTGTTATTTTTATGAATGCGGGGGACTGTTTTCACAGTGATTTTGACCTTCAGGATCTTGTTTCCCATTTTAATCTGTTTAGCCATGTTGTAATTGGGTATTCAATACAATTTCACAACAGTGATTATTACTTAAGGCCTAATCCAGAATACGAAGAAAATATGATTAGGTACCCTGCGCATCAATCTACATTTATTCCACGCATGTATTATAAAGTTTATCTTTTTGATGAACAGTATAAAATTGCAGGAGATTATTTCTGGATAAAAAAAATATTAGAAACAGCGACTTACAAACTTTATAAGAAAGTTGTCTCAATATTTGAATTGGGTGGTAAGTCAAGTTCTAGTAAACTGAAAGACATCATCCAATTACATAAAGAAACGAATGAAGGGTTTATCTGGCCTAAAATCGGATTAAAATTTTTGTTTTTTCAACTTTTAGGCAAAAGATTAACTTTCAAACTAATGTATTCAAAAAAGTATAAAAAAATTCCTGATTTACGTGTTGTCTAAAGCAAAAGCATATAATTACTTATTCTTCTCCTTTTTCTTGATTTTCTTGAAACTGATGCCTATTGGGGTTGAAACACAACCATTGATTGCTTTGATTTTTGCCTTATTGATATTAATACATGGCAAGTATGACTTTACACTTATTAAGCGAGATGTTTTTTTCGTTTATGTACTCATGTTCTTCATTATATTTTATTTCTTTTTTACCCTACTTTATCATCATTGGTTCTCGGCTTTCGTAGACCTATTGAAGTATTTAGTTGGCCCACTGATTTACTTAGCACTGCGCCGTTATCCGCATAAGGTATCCATCAAGACGATCACAATTGTTGTCGTAATGCTATCTTCCGTTGCTTTATTTATTATGTTTTTACCATCAGTAGCCCAACTAGTCTTCTATTTTATCATCTCAAGAGCAGAAAATATAAGTGGTAATGAATTCCGGGGCATATCAATTTTTACACCTGAGCCTAGCTATTTTTCTGTATTTGAAATTATTCTACTTATTGAAATTGAAAACAAGTTATCAGACCTAAGCCTGTCTTTAAGGGACAGAAAGCATCTTAAAATGCTGAAAACAGTAGTTATCATTCTTACGTTCCTTACTAAGTCTGTGTTTGGTATATTCATCGCTGTATTATTTGTATTCCCTTCATTTTCAATAAAAAAAGGCTTAATTACTTTTTTAGGGATTGCATCAGCCGTATTTATTGGTTTCATGATCTATACAAATGTCTTTCCTGAAAGTCGCATTTCTCAGGTTATATCCACTATACAATTTCTACTTACCAGCGGCGATTTTAGCTTACTGGATTTAGTGTTTATACAAGAGTCCTCTGGTGGAGCTAGGATAATTCTTAATTTTTTTGGTTTTGCTTCTATTGTTCAGCATCCATTTGGGTCTGGCCTGGGTTCATTCCCTTCTTTGCTGCAGGGTTATGGCGATTATTTCGAGTTAGATCTTGCTTCCCATGATGTATTGTCTCTTGCTGACCATATTAAATTTTATCCGCAGACCTATTTAGCTAATTTAGTAAATGACATAGGTGTTTTTGCATTTATTTTAATTCCTATTTTATTAGTCAATAATGACAACACTAATAAAAACTTTTCTTCCAAAAAAGGAATCTGCTTATTGTTAATGATATTTTTTCAATCTCAAATTACAAGCCCAGCCTTCTGGTTTGTTATGGCGATTTCTAAAAACAATAACTCTTTTATTTTCCCATTTCAAAATCCCTTCTTTAAAAAGAGAATTAAGGAAGCATAGTGGATTATTATTTTTCAATCATCATGCCAGCTTTTAATGCACATCAGTTCATTAAAGAAAGTATTGAATCGGTTATGAATCAGACGTATTCTAATTGGGAATTGATAATCATTGATGATAATTCTACTGATGGTACATTCCCTATAGCATCAGGTTTTGCTATGATTGACAGTCGAATTAAATTATTGCATAACGTTAAGAATGAAGGTGTCTCCTCTACACGAAACACAGGTATTAAAGCGGCCCAAGGTAATTATTTGGCATTTTTGGACAGTGATGATATTTGGTATCCTAATAAATTGGCATCTCAAGTTCAATTAATTCAATCTAATCCTGGACACCCTATTTATTTTTCAAGTTATGAAGTAATAAATGATCAATCTATTTCAATATCAAAGGTGTTTTTAGCAGCTTCTAAAGTCTCATATAATGATCTGCTTAAATCTAACACCATAGGTTGCTTAACCTCGATCATAAATCGTGAGCTAGTCAATAACCCTTCGTTTGCTGAAATTGGTCATGAAGACTATCTGCTTTGGTTAAATATTTTACGAAATGGGGCATTGGCCATATCAACCGCTGATGTATTGGCAGGATATCGAGTGCATGCAGGTGGATTATCGTATAATAAAGTCAAAGCAGCCCATTGGAGATGGCTTATTTACTACAAATATGAAAAACTCGGCCTTTTGAGGTCCGCAGCCTTCTTTATTATCTATTTTTGTACGTCATTAAAGAAGCAATGGTCTTAGGTTTTGCCTATTTTTATAGCTTCACAACTTAGTATCTTTGTATACTAAGGCATTTTATAATAGATAGTAGCTTGAAGAATGAAATTTATATTTAAAAATACATCCAGAATGAGAGTTCTATTCACTCTAGTGATTTTATTTTGTTTTGTTGGACTTTACTCACAAGACCTTCTAAAATCTAAAGATATTTCCAGTGTCAAGGTCAATCTTTTATCCGAGTCTGATATTGGTAAAATTACTCAGCAGTTGTCAAACACTGGTTTAACCATTGAAGACGTCAGGGAACAACTGATTGCAAGAGGAATGCCTACAACTGAATACATAAAATTGAAAGAAAGGATTAATCTTTTACCATCTAAAGGCAAGGTGTTATCAGGTAAATATAAGTCAGGTAGTAAGGCTGATGCTACGAAGTCTGGAAATACACGACAACTTAACCCCCTTGGTCAGGCAGGAACAAATGCTGAAAGGTCATCGATTGATTCTATTGCTGGAATAAAAGGGAACAGCGGTACTAATAATATGTATGTATTTGGATCAGAGCTTTTTAATAATTCAAGTCCTGATAAAAAGAATAGTCTTTTAAAACCTAATCTCTCTGTTGCTACACCCCTAAATTATGAAGTAGGAGCAGGTGATCAATTAAAAATAGTATTATTTGGATTGCAACAAT
>CAMCBE010000172.1 GCA_945872805.1 Chitinophaga pinensis
CAATTTTGAGCTAAGTTTTCGGTTGGCATCACTCTGAAAATACGACCTGTTTCTCCATTCAAAACCTCATTGCCACAAATAGAAGCATCATGCCAATCGAGGACATAAAGGCCCCCGTCTGGTCCTACTTCCATGCTAAACCCTACCCATTGGGCATTATTTGCCAATAATAATTCGTCTCCATGTTGCGCTTTAAAACCCGAGCCAGATTTCGACAAAATATCAGATAAAACAGCATGCTCGTGAATATTAGCCATAAATATCCTGCCTTTTTGCTCAGCAGGAAAAGCATCTGATTGATACACTCTTGCTCCACCATGAGCCGAACGATGGCTATGGTCAGCAATCGTACGGATATCACTATATAAATAAGGATTAAAATGTTGCCCTCCCTGACGATGGTATACACCACCGGGTATTACATGCCACATGTGAGGTATTACACAAGCTGACATAAACAGTTGTCCTTTTGCATCATAGTCAATCCCCCATGGATTGCTAAAGCCGTGGGCAACTACTTCAAACAAATCTTTGGTAGGATGGTATCTCCATACTCCTCCATTGATATCAACGCCTTCCCCTTTTAAAATATCTTCAGGAAATGGATCATTTTGTTTGTAAATTTTTCCTTTCCCTTCTGGCTTTCGAATTTTAGAGGGTGTAGCAAAGCCTTGTAAGCCATATAGCCATCCATCTGGGCCCCAATGAAAACTATTCAATGTTTCATGCCTATCTCGAATTCCCCAACCGGTTAATCTTACTTCGATATCAGCAGTATCAGCAATGTCATCATGATTTTTGTCGGGCACAAAAAGTAAATTGGGCGGAGCTCCCAAAAATAAGCCATCAAAACCTACAGCTATAGCAGCTGGAAAAGCTATTCCCTCCAGAAAGACTTTTTTTGTGTCCGCTATTCCATCATGATTCGTGTCTTCAATAATTAATATTCGGCTATTGCCTGCTTTAGAAAAACCATATCCACGAGACTCATAATCACGATTCTCCGCTACCCATAAGCGACCACGGTCGTCCCAACAAAAAGCCATGGGTTGAGTAATCGTTGGCTCTCCCGCCCAAGCATTTACCTTAAATCCATCTTTTATAGTCATGGCTGAAGTAGCTTCAGTAGGATTTAAAAACTTAGCATCACGCCCTTCTTGCTGTGCAACACCCCAAAGTGAGTAAGAGCCTCCTCCAATATTGAAGGACATATCTTGTCCGCTAAAATTGGTCCATAATTTATTAATTTCTAAATCATTAAGTTCACCTGTGTATATTATCAACTCATGTTTAATTGTCTCAATTTTCCCCTTTTTTATTTCCCAATCTGCATTTCTTGCACGGGCAACTCCAATTCCCAATTGGTTATCAACGCGCCAGTTTTGAGGAAACCCATTATTTTCTGGATGATCAAAAACAGCAATATGGGCACGGTCTTTTCGGCCCTCTAACGTCATTCCTACATCTACCCAATTAGATCGTTGGCCTTCCGCTTTTTCATTTTTCTGTCGGGCTCCATTCACAACATCCCCCTCAGTGCCATCTTTCCATGGCATGCGAACAAATAGTCCACCATAATCATACTTGCCAATTGTAATATCCGTTACAGCTTCTCCTGTCCATACCAAATTGAGGAAATATTTTCCACTCTCCTCTCGCATAGTCCAAGTTTGGGTTTCAATTAATACAGGCTCCCCTTTTTCGTCTAGTAAATCATAAACCGTCTCCCATTTTACTTCGTTACCCGTATTTTTAATCACTTTGGCACTAGATTTTCTCCAATAATCCCCATCTGGGTGGTGAAAATAATCACGTCCATTTACACGTGTATAACCCCAATAAATTCCAGTTTGGTGCCTATGATGCCCCGGACTATAATCAGTTAAAATTCCATTTCCATCAGGAGCCACTATCGGATGAAGATAAGGACGGAAGCTATCCCTAGCAACCTGAGTTAAAATGGGTGATTTTCCATTTTTTCGAAAAATGGAAATCGTACTTGATTTATCATCCTGAATAATTTTAAGGCTCGATATTTTTGATTGACCGGATGGCGACTTAATATTTTGTGCGATAACAAAATTGTTGATTGCAAAAAATATAATCAAGGAACTCAGAAGTAAATGTTTCACATTTATAATTTAATAGTTTGTAAGTTCAAGTAATAAGTGCAAATTTTCTATCGAGCAAAAGATTAGGTGTTTGATAATTAAGTTTTTATGACAGGCTATTATTTAGTTGCTATGCTAGCTCTATAAGTACATTGAAAAGCGAAAAAGCACTAATGGAAGGTAAGATTTTATATTATGTTCATGAACAAAATGGATAAGATTATGACATTAAACACTTTGCTCTTCAAATAATTCCGAATCTGTTCTAGTGAAGTAACAAGTGTATTTTTCACTGTGCTATGGGATAATCCAAGTTTTTGAGCTGTCACAGGAATCGCTAGTGCCGGAACATAAAGCTTATACAATTCAGCAAATGCTTCTTCATTCCCCTGTTCAATTTGTAGAAACAAATTTCGTTGATGGCTCAATGATGAATCCATAATTAAACTATGGTAATTAATAACACAGTTCAATATACGAAAAAGTAAAGTATTAAGTTATCGAGCATAATTTAATAAGCACTCAAAAACTTATACCTTAGAAAGAAACTATAATTATTTGGGGAAATAGAAAGAATTTTTAGGCAGCCGGAGAAGTATAGAAATTCTAAAAAGATATCCGTCAAAAAAATCAATACTTAATTTGAGGATAGAAATAGTACCTACTAGTGCACTAAATACCTTAAGCATGATAAATTCCTAACGCTTTGCTATCTTATTACCGCTATTTCGTTGCATAGAACATTTAAAGCGATTGACCGATTTATTACGCAAGACGCTATGTTTAGTTTTTCGAGATTTCATCCGCTTTCTCCACATGCGAAAACTAGATGGTAATGAATGTTTACGCATGAACCCTATGACCTGCTTCTCCTTCAGTCCAAACTGAAATTCTATTGCCTCAAATGGTGTTCTGTCTTCCCAGGCCATTTGAATGATTCGATCTATTTCTTGGTCAGAAAAGATCACGTGTTGCATTAGATCTATTCTGGGAACAGGAGCTAATCCAGGTTGTTCGTCAGTCTTATTTTCTAACTGATGAGCCAAATCGTTATTTAGTATGTTGTTAGCCATAAACTTCTATATGATTTATTTTTATCGTAATCATTAGCTTGCTTATTTACATTGAATACACTGACACCTCTTGGGTTATTACCCACTCCAGCTATGTACGCCCAATTACCCCAATTACTAAAAACATCATAATCAATCAATTGTTCTTCAAAATAAGCAGCTCCATAACGCCAGTCCAATTTCATATCATGACACAAGTAGCTTGCCACATTTTGTCTACCCCTATTACTGATAAACCCGGTGAGGTTTAACTCCAGCATATTCGCATTGATGAAATCATTTTCAGTTTGACCGTCTTGCCATTTTTTAAATAAATCGATTTGATGAGTATTAGTTGTTGATATAGTATTATTAATCCCCTTTTGTTTGAAAAATTCCGTTGGATATTTTTCAAACATAAACGCAAAAAAATCTCTCCATAATAATTCAAATATCACCCAATATGTTGATTCATTGGATCCGTTTTCCACCTCATACTTTCTAACCTCAGTATAGATGAATCGAGGAGATAAACACCCTAAGGCAAGCCATGGTGAAAACTTAGTTGAATAATTTTCGCCTATTAATTCATTCCTCGTCTTCTTATAGGTTGAAATTGAATGTGTTTCAAAACAATAGTTGTTTACTCTTTCCTTTCCTTCGGTTTCACCTCCTTTAAAATTGAATGCTGCGCGACAATCCGGTTTAAATTCATTCAGTTCTAAATCAGTAATGCGTGGTATTTGACAAAAGGGTATTTCTGGTGAATGAATCTTTTGGGGCTGAAAAACCATATCCCTAACAAAAGATTTACCCTCAACTGCTTTTCTGAAATCTGTAAATACAGATGGAATATTGCTTAACTGAAAAGGTAAGTCTGTTAAACGATACAGCGTATTAGTTGTAGATGTTTCAAGAGAACATTTTATTTTTAATAGTTCAGTCTCCACTTTTTGCTGAGTCATCAATTCTTCAAATGCAACTTCCATTTTTGAAAAGACTTTCGTTGCTTGATAACTCATTGCAAGTTTAACAAGCTCTACCTCAGGTTTCCCTTTTACAATAACTAGCCCCGAACCAATTGCGCGCAGATTATTATCTAAATCAACCAACGATTCAATTAAAAACTGTGCTCTGAACTTGCCAGTTTTCTTAAATCCAAATGCAGTAGTCTCAAAATGAGCATCATCAAAACAATAAACAGGTATAATTTCTTCACTCTGTAAAATTGCCTGAGCCAATGTTTCGTTGTCATGCAACCTTAAATCAGTTTTAAACCAAACCAGTGATCGTTTCATCTACAACTCGTTAATGTGGTTTAAATAATATTCGGCCTGATTTAAAATTTCCTTTTTGACTGATGGGTTCATTTTTCTCCATACTGCATACATCATACCTAAACGAGGATTGTTAGCCAAGAGTGACTCGTTTTTTTGAAAAAAGTTCCAGTATAAACTATTAAATGGACATGCCCTTTCACCAGTTTTTAAAGAGGGATTGTAATGACAATTCGTGCAATAACTACTCATTTTATTTATGTATGCTGCAGAACTGACATATGGCTTAGTTCCTACTATACCGCCATCAGCAAATTGACTCATTCCCCTCGTGTTGGTTATCTCTACCCATTGAATTGCGTCTATATATATTCCTAAGTACCAGTCATCCACTTCATCAGGATGAACTCCTGCCAACAGTGCAAAGTTCCCTGTTATCATTAATCGCTGAATATGATGAGCATAGGCAAAATCAATTGATTGATTAATTGCACTGCTCAAACATGTCATTTTTGTTTCTCCCGTCCAATACCATGAAGGCAATTTACTAGTATGATTAAAGAAATTTAATTGTGCAAAGTTTGGCATATTCAACCAATAGATACCACGCATGTATTCTCGCCATCCAATTATTTGCCTAACAAAACCTTCTACCTGATGATATTCTATTTCAGCTTGTTGCTGAGAGTACACCTCTATAAC